>NZ_CATMPS010000036.1:0-27745 GCF_950073225.1 uncultured Oscillibacter sp. | reverse complement strand
GAGAGAATCGACATGGACGACAAACTGACAGTCGTAGATGCGCTGATTGATAATATTCGGGTAGGCCGAGGAGACGTGCAGATTACCTGGAAAATCTGACGTTGTAAGCTGATTGTTTTGCTAAGGCGCCAGATTTATCGCGTTTCCGGAATTTTTTGTTCCCACGGTCTGGCTAAAAGATATCGCACAATTTGCACAGAAGAACAATGCGGCTGTCATTGCGGGTCTGCGATATATCAGGAACAAAGACAGGGCATTCAATTGTACGACCATTATCCAGCCATGTGAGAATCACGGTTTTCGCCATGCAATACTGCTGTTTCGAGAAAAAAACTTCTACGCTCCCGAAGAACAAGAGTGCCTTTATAAGTTGGGATATCATGTAGAAAATCCAACTCGTCCCATGTATTATATTATGCATTGGGATCAAATACGATATAGTACGATATTGTGTTTTGAGTTTACAGATATCAATTCAAGAGCCGGATTAAAGTCAAAGATAGACGCTCTATTTGTGCCACAGCTCAACAAAGACACCAACTATTTTTCAAGCATCGTAGAATCAGCTTCTCGTGATCTTCATTGCTTCATTGTTCAAGCCAACACATCAAAATATGGTGATTCGAGAATAACAGGGCCATACAATACGACCCATAAAAACATCGTGCAGATCAAAGGGGGCACCAACGACGTAGTCATCATCGGTAAGCTTGAGCTTGAAGCGGTAAATAGGGCGCGGCGAGAATATAAAGAGAACCGTCAAAAAATTCAAAGGTACTGCTTTGACTGCAAAAAAATCAAAAAAGGAAAATATCCTAACTTTTTTGAGGCCTGTAAAAATTGCAAGCACCGCTCAAAAAAGGCGATCATCAAAGACACTCCAGCAAATTTTAAGTGATAATGCACCCCATCATCGTGTCCGTTCTTTTGCCAAAATAGCCCCATCCCTATCACCAAAATAAGGATACGAAAGAGCATTTACGCAATATGGGACAGTTATAGAATCATGGTTCTTCTTGGGCAAGCAGGACAATACGCAACCGTATTCAATGATCTGGCGATTACCTCTATCGCCGGGGCACATAGCATCTCTGCCCAAATCACCCCGCGCCGGTATCTGCAAGCAGGTAATATCGCCGGTCCCAGCAAATGGCACCTGTTGCGGCAGAGTTTGTATGGGATATTGTCCCCAGAACTTATGTATATCCTCACCTTTTCCCGAGGTTGATGAAAATTTCACGGCAGCCATTTTCCATCTGCAGCGGCCAGTAAGTATATCGTTCCTTGTTTATGGGACCGCAGTTCTGAACTACCTGCCGACCCAGAATATGACCCATAACAGGAAAATTTTCTATGGAAACAATGGAGTTAATTCTGTCAAAGCGTATCTAGCCACTGAACGAACAGTATCAAATGAGGTCGAAAGCGTCTGATTCTACCCCTCAGACAAGCTACGGACCAGAAGGCCGGGGGTTCGAATCCCTCAGGGCGTACCATGATAAGTTGACAGACCGCCAAGGGGTTGGTCTGTCAACTTTTTATATTGAATATATCAAACCTATTGCGCCGCAGTGATTTCACTGCGGTATTTTTATTATTAAAGGAGGATCACAATGAACTCAATTCAAAAAAGTGAAGCAATCAAGAAAGGTCTCCGGAAGGGGTTTCAGGATGGCAGCGCCAAAATGGCCCACCGCAAATGCTATGGATATGAGATTGACCCTGATGGTGAACTGATTATGAATCCCGAAGAAGCCAAAGTAGTGAACTGGATATTTGAACAATACCTTGCCGGTGACAGTCTGGGGAAGATCGCTAAAGGACTGGAACAACAGGGCATCCTCTCCCCCACGTGTAGAGCTAAATGGAATCGGGATGCTATCAACAAACTGCTCTCCAATGAAAAATATACTGGGCGCATACTGCTCCAGAAGACAATCAGCACTGGTGCAGTTCAAATTGAGAATAATGGCCTTATGGAACGGTATCTCTATACCAACTCCCATGAGGCCATTATTTCTGATGAGATGTTCATGGCAGTACAGCAGGAGAAATTCAACCGTTCCAAAGAACCGCAAAGTCAAGTTTCCATGAGGATCATATTCTGAGGTAATGATACTTTTCTCTTCCAAATTCCTACAATCTTTGCTACAATAAACCTTAAAGGTATATTTATTGAACGGAAAATGGGGAGAACAGCTATGAGGGAACTAAAAGATATACTTGACACTCCCTGCAAACTCTTTTGCAGAGGTACACACGCAGATATTCCTTTTGATGGTGTCCTCGTTTATCATAGACAAGATGTGCTATTTATTGGACGGACTGAGTGGGGATTTCACTGTCTGGATATGGATAATGTTCATTTCACTTTATGGGGAAATGTTGGGGCTACCCCAATTACGCTTTTAAATACTCACATAACAACAGATGGTCCTGTTTTTGTCGCTGATGATGGCGGTAAAAATCATTTTATGAAATTTTTGCCGGTAGAGATAATTATTGGTCGCAGATATCAATGCACTGAAAAGGAAATTTTAATCAAAAAAATCTCGGCAAACATTCAAGTTCTAAATAAAATGTTTTCACCCGAACCTGTAGATTTAGTTTACGATTTCTCAAAAGAACAACCTTCACTGGTCAATTACACTTTTCCCACTCCCATTACCGCAACAGATAGTGCGGGTGTTCTATCAATTTATCAGACCATCGGCCTTGGATTCTCTAATAGCAAAGTTGAAATTCCACTGATCCCCTACATTGAATACACTTTTAATTAAGATGTTTCCATAAGGACAGGTATCAGTACGTTGGCGTCTGTTCGCAATCTGTTTTCATTTTTTGCAAATGGCTATATTCCGCTTCAAAATTTGATCTTTTCAGATGAGCAATCACTGCAAGGAGAATTTTGTGACAATGCCATTTACCTCAATTCAACGAATGAGGTTGAGCCTTCGAAAGAGGCCTTTTTAATAACCACTGATGATTTTTCAGATAACTTCAATGAGGTATGGACAAAATGGTGTGAATTTTATTCGAAGAAGTATATTCCTACCTTGTTTTATGAGTTTATTTGCAACAAAAATTTACGGATAAACAGATTTTTGAATTTTGCTCAGGCAATTGAAATTTTCTCTAATCATTATCGAAATAAAGAAGCCAAAAAATTGGCTATTAATAATGGTTGGAATATTAAAACCAATCAACCTCTACCACTGAAATTCCGATTGGAAGAAATTATTACATTCCTAAATGAGTTTTTCTGTTTAAGTACAGAAGAAATCTCACGGCTAGCACAAATTCTAAGTAATGCAAGAAATTTTTTTACACATTATAATGAAAAGAACGGCAATTACATAATACCATCCGTTCAAGAATTGTCGGCAGCAGGTAGGGTCTTGCACTTTATGCTTTTAGCACTTGTTTATCGAGCTGTTTCTTTGGATGATTCCGCCATTAAAAAAGCCATATCTCGTTTTTCTTATGGTACCGTTTTAAATGATATACAGACTGTACTTCAGCAGAAATCAGGCGATAATATGTATGAATAACAAGCAATTACTTAAAATGTACCCAGACAAACAGTGTTGTAACTATAAAGACTTTGATTCATAATGTTCTCTAAAGTCGATAGTATTATGCAAAATATAGCATATATATCTACAATAGGAAGAGAAATCATATAATTAAGGGAAAAATCGATTTTGACCGCTTATTGCAAAGCCGCTGAAATTCTTTGAATTTCAGCGGCTTTGTTCATTCCTCTGCATTTTTTCTGGTAGTTTGATTTTGCGGCTCCAGTTTGACCCAAGCCGTGGCCCATACCAGAGTTCGGAGCAGTCAGGGCTGGAGAGTACCGGAGAGGAAACTGCCCACCGCGTTCGCCGCCTGCTTCTGCATGGAGGTGGTGACGTGGGCGTATGTGTCCAAGGTAAAACCCGCCGAGTAGTGTCCCAGCATAACGGAGAGGGTTTTCACGTCCACGCCGTTTTGCAGGGCAAAGACCGAGAATGTGTGACGGAGGTCGTGAAAGCGTATCCGCTCCAGCCCTGCCCGTTTCAGAGCCCGCTGGAGCATGTGCAGGACGCTGTCCGGAGACATGGGACCTCCGAACGGGGAGGGGAAAACGTACTCGTCTTTCTGCTCCATGTCTTTGAGGATTTTGACGGTATCGGCTCCTATCGCAATATTGCGGTAGGAGTTCTTTGTTTTTAGAGGAGCCTCCACCACCTCGCCGTTCTGACGGAGGATCTGTCGTCGAACGTGGATGATCCCCTTGTCCAGATCAATGTCACTCCATTTCAATCCCAGCAGTTCCCCTCGCCGGAGGCCCGTTGCGAGGTCGATATAGTACAGCTCGAACACGCCGCTGCGTCTCGCCTCCTCGAAGAAGGCACCCAGGCTCTCCGGCGGCAGGATTTTCATTTCCTTTCGTTCCAGTTTTGGCAGAGCACAGCTTTTTGTCGGATTGGCAGGAATCAGACGCTGCCCCACGGCACAGTTCAGGGCGGAGGAAATCATCTGATTGATGTTCCATACAGTCTTGACGCTGAGGCCCTTAGGTTTACTGCGGGATTCCGTACACTCCACCCTGCCGCTCTCCAGCAGATGCTTGTACAGCCGTTGGAGATCCATCGCCGTCAGCTTCTCCAGCGGCAGATCACCAAGGGTGGGGTTGATGTGGTTTTCGATGAAGCCCTGGCAGGTCTTGTAGGACGAGGCCCGAGCTTGAAGTTTGGCGTAGTTCTCCATCCAAGCATCCAGCCACTGACCTACTGTGTAGTGCTCTGTCCGCAGGGGCTGGACGCCGCTCTTCTCAATTGCCAACTTAAGTTTTGCCTTGACTTCCGCCTGGGTCTTTCCCAAGACATTTTTGTAGATCGCTTTCCCGGTCACCGGATCACGGCCCGCAGTGTAGCGTCCCTCCCAGCGGCCATCCTTCCGTTTACGGATACTGCCTTCTCCGTTTGCCCTTCGTTTAGCCATTGCGTATCGCTTCCTATTCAGCGACACACATTACCAGTAACCCCGGTGAATAGCCAGGGATTCAGCGGAGAGTTATCAGAAAGTTCATGGTCTGCGGTAGAAAAAGGCAGAGAGAAAAAGCCTATTCTTTGATTAGGCGGCGCATTTTTTGCGCTGTATGAACTCTCGAAAACCGGTTCTGGTTGGGTAGAGTGACCGCGCCTCCTTCTCCTTGTAGACAGTGGTGCAATCCATGGATGAATCTCCCAGACTTTCCACCCTTGCTGACAACCGCCCACAAAGCCCCAACACAGCGGTTTGTCCGCTGGGGAGGGGTGTATGGAGTTCTCCTCCACAAAACCGCACACAGCGGCTCACAGGCCGAAATGCGGGAGTCACAGGCACTAATGTCATTAAGTTGTCCGCGAAGGAAGAAGCGGCAGAAGATCACAGGATTCCGAAGGAAATCCAAAAGGAACTTATCAGGAAAAAGAGGCAGCAAAAGCAGACGGAGGCAGCTCCGTCAGAAAAAGGACATAGAAAAGGTCAGCGAGCGGAGGCATAGCAGGCGGAAATGCGGTTACCCGTGATTTTTGGCCTTGGGGCGGTGCGCCCAGGGCGAAGTGGGAGCAGTCTTCGCTGGAGGAGCGGGAGCGGATCAGCGGCGGAGCGGCGCAGGAAAGCACAGCAGGCAAAGACAGCGTCGGAGAAATTGACATGACGCTTGTATTTGGCTGTGCCCTGAGACGCGTCCACAGCCCAGGCAGCGGCCTGTGAGAAATTAAAGATGAGGAAACTGGCGAAAACCTCCTGGAGGACAAGGTCCGGCTTCTTTGCGTGAAGATGGATGAGGCCCACGGCGTATTTCAGGCTGCGGAAGGAGGTCTCAATGCCCCAGCGTCTGGCGTAGAGGACCTTGAGGGCGGCGAGGGGGAACCGGTCCGGGTCGAGATTGGTGATAAGGGTTTCCGTATTGCCGCTGTCGGTCTGCAAACGGACAACGCGGAAGGATATTTCGTAGAAATCCAGGCTGCCTGACGTATTGTTCTGGGTGCTCCCCCATTTCCCGGATCATAGAAAGCAGCATTCCCCGCAAAAATTTTGGTGTATATTTCATGTGCGGCATCCCCCCCGAAAAGCAAGTTTACTTTTCAGGGCTTCGCCGCACATTTTTCCTCCTTTGTCAACCCCTTTTTACATCTTTTTTGACTTTATATTCTCCTTATTCCTAACTTAATGACATTAGTCACAGGCACTGTTGACAGGCTTTCTTTTTCTCTGCGCTATTATGCTGCCTCCACTTTCCCCGTTTTCGGAAAACCCAGCATTTCTCTGCCAAGCCACAGTTGACCCCGCTAAATTCGTTGCCGTTGTGAGCGTTGAGGGCAATAAGACATCAAATCCGAATCTACCCCTGTACTTATGACGTCACATGACCAATTGCACAAAATCCCTAAAAAGATGACGGGAATCCGTCAAAAGCTCTCGTTTTTCGTCTCCCCGGCCCGCACTGCGGGACGGTGTAATCCGGCGTGGCGGTCCAAGACGCCACGCTTTTATCCTGCTATAATTTCGACCGGTGGGTTCAATGCCGCTTTCGGCATATTTTCCTCGATTCCACTTTGAGAAAAAATCCGCCAGCCCTGTAGATTCAAAAATTAATTGCCTGCTCTTTGACGGTACCGATGCAGTTCGCAGACCGTTCAGTAGCACCTTTGCAACTCGCCAACATTGCTCCGCAAAGCTCTGGCACGGTGCCCTACTCCTGAGCAGGGACTCTGGGTGCGTTCTCCTATAAAGCCGCACACAGCGGCTTACAGGCTGGAACACGAGGTGGCCAACCGCATCACAGTTCTGGGATACTACGGGCTACGCAAACAGTTCATATTCACGTATGTGAGGCTAATGTGTGAGAGGAGAACAGCGTGTGATAGTCGACTTTGACGGTTCCTGATAGTTTCACCTGTTGACCTCTATGGCGGTCTACATCTTTTTCTGGGTGTCTTTCTGTGGCTCGCCCGTGAACAACAGTTGGACTTGCTTCCCAATGCCCATATCCCATTCGGTGGTGACACAGACTTCCCAGCAGGTATACTTTTTGTCACCATACATGACGACTTTTGACGGATAGTCCGCACTCCGCTGGCCCCACGTTTCTTTTTTGAAAACTTATTCCTAAAAACTTGTTATTGGATCGTTTTTTTGCTATACTCATTTCCAATAAAACAGGCGTTACATTGATCGCAACCATTTCATGGAACAACAGGTAGTCTGCTTATATTGTCGGCGTTGCTCCAGAGTCTGTAGCGGTACTTTGCACAGGCACCGGAGATCTCTATCCGTCTGTGCTTCGCAGGTGAAGGAATCCGGAGCAGAGCCGGCCAGCCTCTCGCCAAAGACCCGATGACCGGTATCCTGATTCCCATTTTTTGATTAAAGGAGGGAAGCCGATGACAATCAACCAGCTGCAATATTATGTTGAAATTGTCTGCCAGAAGAGCTTTACACGTGCGGCCGAAAGTCTCTTTGTCAGCCAGTCCGCGCTGAGCAAAAGTGTCCGCACGCTGGAACAGGAATTTGAAACGGAGCTGATTGACCACAGCTCCAAAGACTTTCTGCTGACACCTGAGGGAGAGCTCTTCTATGAATACGCCAGGAAGATTCTCGATTTTTTCAATATGCAAACCCGTGAGCTCCACCAGCGCTTACACGATATGGGTGGTTCGCTGAATATCGGCATTCCTCCCACATCTGGCACCGTGTATTTCTATTCCTTGATCCGTGAATACAGAGAACGGTATCCCAATGTGGATCTGAATATTCTGGAGGTTCCCTCCAAAATTCTCCTAAAGGAGATGGACATGAACCGGCTGGATATGGGCGCTGTGCTGGAGCCCTTTTCAAATTCCCAGTATATATCCAAGCCGGTATACCAGGCTGAAATTGTTTTGACCGTATCAAAAACCCACCCTCTCGCGGCCCGGAAATGCGTATCCTTTTCTACGCTGCGGAATGAAAAATTTTTGATGATGTCCTCTGATTTCATTTATCACGACATCATTATCTCACTGTGTAAGGAGGCGGGGTTCACACCGAATATCGCTTTCAAGAGCTCCCAGTGGGATTTGATCTTCGAGATGGCAAATGACAGCCAGGGAATCGCCTTTTTTCCAACACCGCTTCTGGCAAAGCGAAATTGTGCCAACATTCGGCAAATTCACTTGAAAAATCCAGAGGCGCATTGGGTCCTTTCAATTGCCTACCGGAAAGACAAATTTATTACGGAGCCCATGCAGCGGTTTTTGGCGTTGTGCAATGAGACATAAGACAACAGCGGGACAGTCCTAAGGCTGTCCCGCTGTTTGTTTGCGCGAAATGCGTTTATCAATTATAAACAAAGTTTTTCAATTGGCACAATCCATTTTTGCCGCTATTATGAATTGAATTCATGACTGATGAAAAACCGCTATTTTACTTCTGTCCAACATTTCGATAAATTAGATTTAGAAATGGTAGGGGAAATCGTTTTAACTCGCGCAGCCAGACCCCCATTACCAGGTAAGATATAGACCGAGAAGGAGGACTGATACTTTATGAAAACATTTCAGGAGCAGTACCAGGAAAAAAAGATGTCCCCGGAGAAGCTATTGGAGCTGATTCAAGACAACGACTACATCTTTGTTGCCCAGGCGGCGGCGGAGCCGGCTGCGATTCTCTCCCATATGCAGCATCTGAAAAACACCGGCGTCAAGAATGCATGAGAGCGGCGTATTTGCGGCGAATGTGATGCTGAGAGGCAGGGGATAGTAACTGTCCTGAAAATTGGTGCCGACCCATAATCTGACCCAGAACAGGAAATCTCTCTGCGGAATTAAAGGAATGGGTAGCACGAAAGGCGGCTATTATCCTGAGCGAACAGCACTAAACGGGGCAAAAAGCGTTTGCTGTGAACCCTCGGACAAACTACGGACCAGAAGGCCGGGGGGGCGAATCCCTCAGGGCGTACCAAAGCCACGGAAATTCGATGAATTTCCGTGGCTTTGTTCTTGTTTTCTGTGCTTTTTCGGGTGGTTGGATTTTGGGGTTCCGGTTTGACCCAAGCCGCGACCCATATGGGAACTTGGAGCGGTTAGGGCTCGAGAGTACCGGAGAGGAAACTGCCCACAGCATTCGCTGCCTGCTTCTGCATGGAGGTGGTAACATGGGCGTATGTGTCCAAGGTAAAACCCGCCGAGTAGTGTCCCAGCATAGCGGAGAGGGTTTTTACGTCTACGCCATTTTGCAGGGCCAGAACCGAGAATGTATGCCTCAGGTCATGGAATCTGATTCTTTCCAATCCAGCCCGTTTCAGCACCCGCTGGAGCATGTGCAGGACGCTGTCCGGGGACATCAGTCCTCCGTACGGCGGTGGGAATACATACTCGTCTTTCTGCTCCATGCCGTTGAGGACTTTGACGGCATCCGCTCCTATCGCAATATTGCGGTAGGACTTTTTCGTTTTCAGAGGGGCCTCCACCACCTCACCGTTCTGACGGAGAACCTGTCGTCGGACATAAAGGACGCGACCTTTTATACTTGCGATTTACCTCGCCATGCTGGAGGCCAAACAGGGCCAGCGGCGGTTCACGCGGCTCTTTGAGGCTCATGAAAAGAAAATCTACGCGGTGGCCCTCCGGGTCTTGGGAGACCCCAACCGGGCGGAGGACGCCGCCCAGCAGACCTGGCTCCAGCTCATCAAAAATTGAGAACGAGTGTCCGACCTGCCCTGAAGGGAGACGGAAGGCTATGTGGTCACCACAGCCAAGAACTGCGCCCTGGACATTCCTCGCTTGGATCTGTCAGGGGGATTGATACAAGCCTCTCACAAGTCCGCACCGTTGGAGCGAATGACCTCCCGGTACCACCGCCCGCTGTCTTTCAGCATCCGGTCCCCTGTGGCGTAATCCACATAGGCCAGGCCAAAGCGGGGGTCATAGCCCTCAGCCCACTCGAAGTTATCTGTCAGGGACCACTGGAAATACCCCCGGACATCCGTGCCCTGGTCAATGGCGCGCTCCAGCGCCCGGAGATACCGGGTTAGGAAGTCGATCCGCAGAGGATCGTGTACGGCGCCGTCCAGAAAGACCCGGTCCGTACAGGCCAGACCGTTTTCACTGACCACCAGCGGCAGACCGTAGCGCTCCGCTAAAAACCGCGGGCCCCACTCCAGGGCCTCCGGGGTGATGGGCCAGCCCAGGGCGGTCCGGGGGAAGCCCGCCGGGAAGGGAAGCGTCTCCGGCCCGTTTTCTCCCGCGCGGACGGGTGCGCCCTGATAGAGGTTGAGCCCGATGAAGTCCGGCTTCTCGTATCCCTCCCCCAGGCACAGGGGGTCCAGGGCCAGGGTGTGGGAGAAGGTCCTGGGCCCCAGAGGAAGGGCAAAGGTCCCCTGCCGGGCCGCCTCCACGTCTTCGGGAGCCTGACTGGCGGGATAACAGACCGCCCCTGTGGAGGCGACACCCACCAGATTTCCGCCGTCCGCCCGGTGCAGAGCCTTCTGTCCCAGAGAGTGCGCCTGGCAGAAGGTCTCCCAGCAGGCGCTGAGGCTGTCGCCGTCCAGCCGCAGGCCCGGGGCGTGTTCTCCCGTCCCATAGCCCATTCCTATAAAGCACTGGGGCTCGTTAAAAGTGAACCACCGGCGCACCCGGCCCCGGAACAGCTCCGCCATTTTCTCCGCGTAGGCCTCAAAGCGCCGGGCGGTCTCCGGGTTCTGCCAGCCGCCCTGCCGCTGCAATGCCTGGGGAAGGTCCCAATGGAACAAAGTCACCCAGGGCTGGATTCCCTCCTCCAGTAGGCCGTCCACCAACTCACTGTAGTAGTGCAGCCCCGCCTGGTTCCAATGCCCGTCGCCTTTGGGGTCTACCCGGGGCCAGGCAATAGAGAATCGATAAGCCTGGAGGCCCATCTCCTTCATGATGGCGATGTCGTCCCGCCAGCGGTGATAGGCGTCGGCGGCCGTGTCGCCGGTATCGCCCCATTTGACCTTTCCAGGGGTGTGGGAGAAAACGTCCCAAATGCTTTCTCCCCGGCCGTCCTCGCTCACGGCGCCCTCAATCTGATAAGAGGCGGAAGCGGCGCCCCAAATAAAATCCTTTGGAAATCCCATGGATCAAGCTTCTTCTTCGTTATATAGATAAACGCAATTTGCCAGTTCCCCCAGGCGGGCGAGAGCCAGCCTGGGGGAATCATTGACACAGCAGAGTATATCACACCGTCTGTGGGCGGTCAAGCGCCCCTATGGTCAAAACTCCAGGTTCTTTCCGTCCTGGCCGAAGACATGGCACACGTTGCCGCTGAAGGTCAGGTTCATCTGGTCCCCGGCGCGGAAGGAGTCGATGTGGGTTCCCGTGGCGTCCATGGTGGGCACAATCACTACCACGTCCCGGCCCTCGGCATTGGCGTGGAAATGGACCTCGCTGCCCATCATTTCCGAAACCTCCACCTTGGCGGCAAGGGTGTTGCCGGGCTGCTTGGCCAGCACCATGTGGCTGGGCCGGACGCCCAGGGTAATGGCCTGGGCGGATACCTTTTTCGCCGCCAGGTTCTTCTGCTTGTCGCCGGACAGCTCCACCTTGCAGCCGCCTACGCTGACGAAGTATTTGCCGCCCTCGCAGAGGAGCTTGGCGTCGAAGAAGTTCATCTGGGGCATGCCGATGAAGCCCGCCACAAACAGGTTCGCCGGATGGTCGAAGACCTCCTGGGGGGTGCCGATCTGCTGGATGAAGCCGTCCTTCATGATGACGATCCGGTCGCCCAGGGTCATGGCCTCCGTTTGGTCGTGGGTGACATAGATAAAGGTCGTATTGATTTTCTGGCGCAGCTTGATGATCTCGGCGCGCATCTGGTTGCGGAGCTTGGCGTCCAGGTTGGAGAGGGGTTCGTCCATGAGGAGCACCTTGGGCTCCCGGACGATGGCCCGGCCAATGGCCACCCGCTGGCGCTGGCCGCCGGAGAGGGCCTTGGGCTTGCGGTCCAGGTACTGGGTGATGTCCAGGGTCTCCGCCGCCTCCTTGACCCGGCGGTCAATTTCCGCCTTGTCCGTCTTCCGCAGCTTCAGGGGGAAGGCCATGTTCTCGTACACCGTCATGTGGGGATAGAGGGCGTAGCTCTGAAACACCATGGCGATGTCCCGGTTTTTGGGCTCCACGTCGTTCATGAGCTTTCCGTCGATATACAGCTCGCCGCCGGAAATTTCCTCCAGACCCGCCACCATCCGCAGGGTAGTGGACTTGCCGCAGCCGGAGGGGCCGACGAGAACGATAAACTCCTTGTCCTTGATGTCCAGATTGAACTCCTGAACGGCAATGACGCCCTCGGCGGTTACCTGGAGGTTGACTTTCTTCTCGGGGTCCCCGGCCTTCTTCTTGCTTTTTTTCTGTCCGCCGCTGTGGGGATAGATTTTGGTGATGCCCTTCAGATTCAAACTTGCCATAACTCTCGGCCCTGGCGAAGGGGCCTCCGCCGCCTTCGCCTCGCCCCGGTCAGGGGGCTTTACGACAGGTCTCCACACTGCCGCACCGCAGGCCGACGCGGTCTTCCTCCTTTTTTAGGTGCCGGCCGCCGTGGAAGTGGAGCGGCAGACCGGCCCATGGTTTTGATTCACGCGCCCTGACGGGCAATGGAAGCATGACACTTACTGAAATGGGTTCTCCGTGGGATAGGGCAGGCTCTTGGGCTGGTTGTAGGCGATATCCTGAATCCCAAGGAACTTGAACACCTCGAACAGCGCCTTGCCATAGTGCCCGAAGGCCACGGCCCCGTGGTGGGGATAGCGCTTCTGGATGAGCACATGGCGGTAAAACCGGCCCATCTCGGGAATAGCGAACACGCCGATGCCGCCAAAGCTGCCCGTGGCCACCGGCAGCACCTCGCCCTGGGCGATGTAGGACCGGAGCACGCCGTCGCTGTCGCACTGGAGGCGGTAGAAGGTGATATCGCTGGCGGCGATGTCGCCCTCCAGGGTGCCCCGGGTGAAGTCCGGCTCGCCGCCGTTCTCCAGCAGACGGTTCTGAATGAGCTGATACTTGACGGCCCGGTCCGCGCACAGCTTGCAGGCGGGGGTGTTGCCGCAGTGGAAGCCCATGAAGGTATCCGTCAGCCGATAGTCAAACTTACCCTTGATCTGCTCCGCCCACAACTGGGCGGGGACGGAGTTGTTGATGTCCAGCAGAGTCACCGTGTCCCCGGAAACGCACATGCCGATGTACTCACTGAGCGCGCCGTAGATGTCCACCTCACAGGCAACCGGGATGCCCCGGCTCACCAGACGGGAGTTCACATAGCAGGGCTCAAAGCCGAACTGGCTGGGAAACGCGGGCCAGCACTTGTCCGCGAAGGCCACGTACTTCCGGGCCCCCTTATGTTTCTCCGCCCAGTCCAGCAGCGTCAGCTCGAACTGGGCCATCCGCTCGCCCAGATCGGGGTAGTAGCGCCCCTCGCCCATCTCAGCGGCCATTTCCGCGCAGACCGCCGGGATGCGGGGATCACCGGCGTGCTCTTTATAGCTCACCAGCAGGTCCAGCTCGGAGTTCTCCTCCACCTCTACGCCCAGCTCATACAGGCCCTTGATAGGGGCGTTGCAGGCAAAGAAATCCTGAGGCCGGGGGCCGAAGGTGATGATTTTCAGATTGCGCACGCCGATAACGGCCCGGGCGATGGGGACAAATCCGGCGATCATTCCGGCGAGATCCTCCGCCGTGCCCACGGGGTACTCGGGAATATAGCCCTTGAGATGCCGCATCCCCAGGTTATAGGAGCAGTTCAGCATTCCGCAGTAGGCGTCGCCCCGTCCGTTGATCAGGTCCCCGTCCCCCTCGGCGGCGGCCACAAACATGCAGGGGCCGTCAAAATTCCGGGCAATCAGCGTCTCCGGCGTCTCGGGGCCGAAGTTGCCCAAGAACACCACCAGGGCGTTGCAGCCATGGGCTTTCACGTCCTCCACGGCTTTCAGCATTCCCTGCTCGTTTTCCACCGTGACAGGGCACTCGTACAGCCCGCCGGAACAAGCGGCCTTGACGGCGGCCCGGCGCTTCTCGCTCAGGGCGACGGGAAAGCAGTCCCGGGAAACGGCGACGAGGCCCAGCTTTACCTCGGGAATATTGGTCAATTGCATAGAATCTTCCTCCTTTTCAAAGATCGTTTTTGATATCAATGTTCTCACCTATCAGGCCCACCCAGGCCCCCTGTCCGGCCTCGCCGGAGTCCGGGTGCGCCAGCAGCCATTTATTTTTCGCCCACAGGCGGTCATCCTCCGCGTTCAGCGGCGTGAGGACAGGCCTGGCCTCATTGGTGCCCCTGGGCAGCGCCACCGCCACCCGGAAGCCCTTTGCCCCATCCACATGGCAGGGGGCGTAGTGCAGCGTCGTGGCGTAGACCTCCACCACCGCCCCGGCGGGGACCCGGAAGGCCCGGACACAGGCGGTATCCAGCCGGCCGTCCACCAGTTCCTCCTGTTTCGCCAGCAGGAGAATGAAGTCCGACGATCCGATGTTGACCTCGCTGTCCCGGTGGTACTCCAGGCAGTTGAGCTTGGTATTGCGCCCCCAGCACATGCCGATTTGTACCGGCATCCCGCCGTAGGCGTGGTCCTGGAGCCGCCGGAAGATATCGCAGCCTTCCAAGGCGGCGATGGACGGCTCATAGGCCGTGCCCTCCTTCGGCAGGGGGATGGCCTCCATGGCCCAGAGCAGCTTTTCCGTGTCATAGCCGGTGAGCACCTGGCCGTAGGCCCGGAAGGCGGGGCTGTAAACAGATTCAATCTTCATGGGGTTCCTCCTTTAAAGAAGCTGGGGGAACAGCGCCTTGCAGGCGGGGTATATTTTTTGGAACTGCCGGTACCGCTCCTCATAGAGGGCGGTCAGCTTCGCCTCCGGCTCCACGGTGCCGGCAACGCGCACCAGTGCGTCCGCCGCCGCCTGGACGGAGGGGAACCGCCCCGCCGCCACCATGGCCAGCATGGCCCCGCCGTAGCCGGGTCCCTGCTCTGTGGCCACGATGTCCAGGGGGATGCCCAGGACATTGGCCATGATGGTCCGCCAGAGCCCGGACTTGCTGCCCCCGCCGCAGATGTTGGAGCGGGGAATCTCCACGCCCAGGCTCCGGGCCACCTCAAAGCTGTCCCGGATGGCGAAGGCCACGCCCTCCAGCACCGCCTGGAGCAGGTCCGCCCGGGTGGTGTCCATGGTCATGCCAATCAAGCAGCCCCGGGCGCCGGTGTCGTTGATGGGGCTTCGCTCCCCCATGAGGTAGGGGAGGAAAAACACGCGGTTCCGCCCCAGCTTTTCCGGGGTAATCGCCGCCTGTTCCCCGGCGTAGTCCGGGGTCTTTAAAATATCCTCCATCCACCACTTGTTGCAGCTGGCGGCGGAGAGCATGCAGCCCATGAGGTGGTATCCGCCGTCGGCGTGGGCGAAGGAGTGGAGGGCGTTGTTGGGGTCCACGCCGAAGGTTTTGCTGGAGATAAAGATGGTCCCGGAGGTGCCCAGGCTGATGTTGCAGCCCCCGTCACCCACGGTGCCCGTGCCCACGGCGGCGGCGGCGTTGTCCCCCGCCCCGGCGCAGACCACCGTCGTTTCCGCCAGGCCCAGGGCCCTCGCCATGTCCGGCTTGAGGGTGCCCACGGCCTCATAGCTCTCGAAGGCCTTCGCCATCTGGGACTCCCGCAGGCCGCACAGCTCCAGCATCTCCGGGCTCCAGCACTTGTGCTCCACGTCGAAGAGGAGCATCCCCGAGGCGTCGGAGACATCGGTGCAGTGAACTCCGGTGAGGCAGTAGTTGATGTAGTCCTTGGGCAGCATCACCTTGTCGATTCTGGCGAACAGCTCCGGCTCGTTCTTCCGCATCCAGAGGAGCTTAGGGGCCGTGAAGCCCGCGAAGGCGATGTTGGCGGTATACCGGCTGATTTTTTCCCGGCCCACGATCTTGTTGAGGTAGTCCACCTCCTGAGCGGTGCGGCCGTCGTTCCAGAGAATGGCGGGGCGGAGGACCCGGTCCTCCCCGTCCAGGGCCACCAGCCCGTGCATCTGCCCGCCGCAGCCGATGGCCGCAATCCGGGTCTTATCGCAGTCCGCCGTCAACTCCCGGATGCCAGTCACCACCGCTTCCAGCCAGTCCGCCGGGTTCTGCTCGGACCAGCCAGGCTTGGGAAAAGACAGCGGGTATTCCCGGGAGACGATGTTTTGGATTTGTCCCTCCTCGTCCATCAGCAGCAGCTTGACGGCGGAGGTGCCCAGGTCGATTCCAATATACAGCATGTCGTTTCTCCTTATGTCCGGCGGATAGAAGTGCTGACTGCGGTCTTTCCCGTCAGCCGGGCGGTGCGGGCGTCCGGCTGGCCCAGGCCCGCGTACAGGGTCCAGGCCCCGCTGCCGGGAATCCGCTCTCCGGCGGCGTTGACCACGGTGAAGGCCGAGGGCTCTATGGGAATGTCCACTGTCCTCGTCTCCCCCGCCCCCAGCTCGATCCGCCGGAAGCCGCAGAGGATGGGATTGGGCGGCGCGTCGGGGGACGCCTCGTCCTTCAAATAGAGCTGTACCACCTCCTGGGCGGCCCGCCCGCCCCGGTTCTCCACTGTGACCCGGGCGGAGGCCTCCCCGGCGGTGACGGCGGTGACCGCCGCGTTGCCGTAGGTCAGGCCGTAGCCGAAGGGATACAGGGGCTCGCCCCGGTAGTAGCGGTAGGTCCGGTTGGTCATGGCGTAGTCGGTAAAGGCGGGCAGCTCCTCCAGGGCCCCGTCCCGATAGAAGGTCACGGGCAGCTTGCCGGAGGGAGACGCTTTGCCGAAAATCAGGTCCGCAATGGCCCGGCCTCCCCCGGCACCGGGATACCAGCCCAGGAGAATGGCGTCCGCTTGGGTCTCGGCCTCGCTGAGGTCGATGGCGCTTCCCGCCAAAAGGACCACCAGCGTGGGCTTCCCCGCCGCCAGCACATGCCGCAGCAGCATCCGCTGGGGCGAAGGCAGGAGCAGGTCTTCCTTGTCACCGGAACCGGCGGCGTTGCCCTCGTCGGGCTGTTCGCCCTCCAGAGTCTCGTCCAGGCCCAGGACCAGGACCACCACGTCGCTGTGCTTCACCACCGCCATGGCCTCCGCCATGCGGTCGCTGGCCTGTGCCAGGGGCTCCACCCGGTCCCGCCAGAGGTGGCAGCCCTCGGCGTACAGCACCCGGCCGCGGCCTTCCATGGCGTCCTGGATGCCCTCCAAGACGGTGACATAGCGGGAGGCGGTGCCGTGGTAGTTCCCCACCAGAGCCGCCCGGCTGTTGGCGTTGGGACCGATGACCCCGACGGTGCCCACGGTCTCCGGGTTCAGGGGCAAAAGCCCGTTGTTTTTCAGCAGCACGCAGGACTCCAGGGCAGCCTTGTGGGCCAGGGCCAAATGCTCCGGGCACTCCACCGCCTCATAGGGGATGGAGTCGTACTCGCTCCCCTCCCCCAGGACGCCCAGGAGATACCGGGTGGTAAAGAGCCGCTCGGCGGCAATTGTAATATCCTCCTCGGAGATCAGCCCCTCCCGCAGGGCCAGGAGCAAACAGCGGTAGCAGTCGCCGCAGTTCAGGTCACAGCCGTTTTTCAGCGCCAGGGCCACGGACTGGGCGGTGTTCTCCGTGACCATGTGCCCGGTGTGGAAATCCCGGATGGCCCAGCAGTCGGAGACCACATGGCCCTGGAAGCCCCAGCGGCCCCGGAGAATGTCTTTCAGCAGCGTCTCGCTGCCGCAGCAGGGCTCGCCGTTGGTACGGTTGTAGGCCCCCATGACGGCCTCCACCCCGGCGTCCTTGACGCAGGCCTCGAAGGCGGGGAGGTAGGTTTCCTCCATGTCCTTGGGGGAGGCCACGGCGTTAAACTTGTGCCGCAGGCTCTCCGGCCCGCTGTGGACGGCGAAATGCTTGGCGCAGGCGGCGGCTTTCATAGTCTCGCCGCTGCCCTGGAGGCCCCGGACGTAGGCTTTGCCCAGTTGGGCGGTGAGGAAGGGGTCCTCGCCGTAAGTCTCGTGCCCCCGGCCCCAGCGGGGGTCCCGGAAGATGTTGACGTTGGGGGACCAGAAGGTCAGGCCCTTGTAAATGTCCCGGTCGTCCTGGGCGGAGAGGGCGTTGTACTTGGCCCGGCCCTCGGTGGCGGCCACGTCCCCCAGCTTTTCCAGCAGCTCCTCGTCGAACATGGCTGCCAGGCCGATGGCCTGGGGGAAGCTGGTGGCGGTGCCCGCCCGGGCCACACCGTGAAGGGCCTCGTTCCACCAGTTGTAGGCGGGGACCCCCAGGCGGGGAATAGGCGGCGCACTATAGCTCAGCTGGCCGGCCTTTTCCTCCAGGCTCATCTGCGCCACCAGAGCCTCGGCCCGCCGACGCGCGGTTTCTCGATCCATAAGCAATTCTCCTTTGGGTTCAGTTTGGTTCTCCGTCCTCCGCCGGGAGCACCCGGCGGAAGATTCTCCACAGCACCCGGGAGGCCAGCCACGCCGGGCCGGAGGCCCCCGCGATGAAATACACAAAGCCCAGCATCCGCATGATCACCGGGGGCAGAAACAGCGGGACGGCGACGGGCAAAAGGGCGATCAGCCACAGCAGCAGCGTCCGCCCCGGGGAGCAGAAAGCCAGGGCAAAGGCGTTCTTCACCTGCCCTTTCCAGGTGTTCTGGAACCTGGCCTGGAGAGGGAACACATAGCACAGCAGGGTCAGGGCAATCACCGCCACGATGGTGGCGACGGTCAGGAACAGCACCCGGAGGGCCCCCTCCTGCCGGAGGGCAAAAAAGGCGTCCCCCGCCGCCACAGCCCCCAGGGCCAGCACCAGCAGGCCCAGGGCCGCGCCCCGCTTGAAGTTGGCCCGGAAGGCGTCCAGGAAGCCCCGCAGGGTGCGGACCTCCTCCCCCCGGGCCAGCTTCAAGGTGACATAGTACAGCGCGCACAGGGCGGGCCCGGCGGTAACCACCGGCAGGGCGCAGAGGACGCAGAGCCAGTTGAGGACGATCAGGTCCCCCAGGGTGCGGAGGACCTGGCCCAGGGAGGCCCGGAGGGGGCTTCCCTCCTCCGGCCCGGCCTTACGCGTGTCCGCCATAGGCTCAGCCCTTCACGCCGCCCAGGGCCACGCCGGCGATGATGTACTTGGACAGGGCGAAGTACACGATAAACAGGGGCAGGATTGTCAGGGTCAGGCCCAAATAGATCGCGCCGTGCTCCGTCTTATAAATATCGCCCCGAAGGAGGCCCACCATAATCGGCATGGTGTATTTACTGTTGTCCGTCAGCAGGATGGTGGGCAGGAAGAGGCTGTTCCAGCTGGAGACGAAGCAGAAGATGGCCTGGGTGGCCATGGCCGGCTTCATGATGGGCAGCGCGATGCGGTTGAAGGTGTTGAATTCCCCGGAGCCGTCGATCCGGGCCGAGTCCAGCAGCTCCAGAGGCAAAGAGGACAGCATGAACTGCCGCATGAAGAACACCGTGGCCGGAGCGGCAATGGAGGGGAGGATCAGCGCCAGGAAGTTGTTGGTCATGTGGATCTGGTACATGAACTGGTAGAAGCCGATGCTGGTGACCTGGGCGGGGATCATCATCACGCACATGATGACGGTGAAAAAGGTCTTGCGCCCCTTCCACTGGTAGGCTACCAGGGCATAGGCAGTGAGGGCGGAGAAATACACCGTGCAGGCCGTGGAGCCCACGGAAATGATCATGGAGTTTATGAAGCCCCGGATGGGATTGAAGGTCTTGCCCAGCAGCACGCTCAGGTTGCTCATCAGGTAGGTGGAGGGCACCAGGGAAATGGCGTGCTGCTGAATCTCATAGGTGCTGCGGGTGGAGTTGATCAGCATGATGATAAAGGGCATCAGGCTGAGGATGGTCAGCAGGACGCACACGGTATAGGCCACGATCTTGAAGGCCCTTCCGTTGGAGTGCTTCGCGTGTTTCATATCCGGTTACCTCCCCTCGTCCTTGTCCCGCATCAGCAGGAAAATCACGCCGGAAAACACCGCGATGATGAGGAACATAATCATGCTGGCCGCGGCGGCCCGGTTGTAGAGATAGCTCCCGCTGAACGCCTGGTTGTAGATAAACACGCTGGTGGTCAGGGTCGCGTTGTCCGGCCCGCCCAGCAGGAACAGCTTGGGAATGTCGTACATGTTCAGTCCGCCGATCATGCTGGTGATCAGGGTGTAGAGCAGGATGGTTTTCAGGTTGGGAATGGTGATCTGGAAGAACAGCTGCACGTCGTTGGCCCCGTCGATCTCCGCCGCCTCGTAAATCTCGGGGCTGATGCCCAGGACGCCGGAGATCAGGATAATCATGGTGTAGCCGTACCACATCCAGAACTGGATAAAGGCCACGATGAGCTGGGCCGCCGTCGCATTGATGGAGAAGTTGAAGGGCGTGCTCAGTACTCCCGTGGTCAAAAGAAGATCGTTTACCGGGCCGGTGGGATAGCCGAAGAGGGCGTTGAACAAAATGGCCACGGAGGCCGCCGTGATGATGTTGGGCATATAGAAAACGACCTTGAAGAAGCCCTGACCGGCCAGCTTGTGGCGGTGGCTGGTGAACCAGGCCGTCAGCAGCAGGGCCAAGGTAATCTGGGGGATAAAATTCATAATCCAGAGCTTCACGGTGTTGCCCAGGGATTTAATAAAAGAGGGGTTCTGAAGGACGCTGACAAAGTTCTTGAACGGCTCGTCCGTCAGGAAGTGCCAGGTCGTGTTTCCCAGGCCCTTGCAGTCCGTGAAGCCCAGGAGGGCGGTGTAAATGGTGGGATACAGGGAGAAGACGCAGAAGGCCACGATGAAGGGCAGGCTGAACAAATAGCCGTACCTCGCGTAGCTGAAGCCTTTTCGCTGCTTCATGAAATCTCAGCTCCTTGAAATCAGATTGGCCGGGCATGGCCGGGGAGGAAGAACGGAGCGAAAGGGGCCCGTTCCGGGCCCCTTTCGCCTGGAAGCAGTCTCTCATCATCTCGGAGCCCGCCCCGAGATGGTCTGGGCCACCGGCCCAGAAATCGGCTTAGCCCAGATCCACCGTCACGTCCAGGTTGTCGGCCACGTCCTGCTTGAAGTCCTTGATGGCCTGATCCCGGGTCTTGGTGCCGGAGGTATACTGCCGGACCTGATCCCGCCACTTGGTGTTGATGGTTTCATCGTACTGGGTCAGGCATTTTCCGTTGGCGTACTGGTTGGCGGGGACAAAGGCGTCGAACATGTTCTGTCCGCCCAGGAAATCCAAGGAGCCGTCGCTCATCTCCATGACCGTGCCGGAGGCCACGCAGTCCTTGGTGCCGCCCTCGCCGTTCAGCGTTCCGTTGGCCCACATGTACTGGAGGCCGGTCTCGGAGCAGTCCAGGGTGATCCAGCGGATAATTTCGCCCACGGCCTCTTTGTTGGCGGAGTTGTTGCTGGCCATCAGCCAGGTGCCGCCCCAGAAGAAGCCCACGGGAGGCGCGCAGACCGCCCAGTCGCCATAGGTTCCCTCGCCCACGGCGGAGCCGCCGCAGTTGGGGGCGATGGTGTAGTTGATGAGCCAGGCGGGGCCGAAGAAGCCGAAGATGCCCTTGTCCCCTTCGCCCTTCATGTCGGCGAACCAGGCGTCCTGCCAGTCCTGGGTGTCATTGTGGTAGTTGTTGTCCTTAAGCTCCTTGGACAGGTCCAGGAACGCCTCCCGTTTGGGGTCGATGTTCAGCTTGCCGTCCACAATCCAGCCCTGCTCAGAGCTGTTTTCCACGGCGTGCCACAGGTCGCCGTCGCTGGAGATGATGCCGTAGCCCTTGCCCTTGAGGGTCTCGGCGGCCTCGTAGAATTTATCCCAGCCATTGGAGCCCGCGCCGATAGCCGCTCCGATGGTGTCGGGATCGTCGGTGCCGAAGACCTCCTTGGCGATGGAGCGGCGGTAGATGAACGCGCCGCCGGTGGCCTGATAGCCCAGGCCCACCACCTTGCCGTCGTCGGGCCGGGTGCCGATGTCCACGGAGTACTGGGCGATGTCGGCGGCCTGGATATCCCCGGCTACGTCAATGCCCAGGTCCTCATAGGGGGCGGCATAGTGGGCGGCGTCGCCCTGGGTGTACTTCATGACGAACGCGGCCTCGGCGCAGTACATATCCGGGGCGTCGGAGCCGCCGCCGGCCAGGGCCTGGTCCAGGGCGGGCTGGTAGGCGCCGTCGGTGGTGGCGATAATGGTGGTTTTGACCTCATACTTTTCGGCAAAGTCCGGGTTATTGGCCAGGAACTTGTCGACCATCTTGGGCACCTCGTCGGTGAAGGCCCAGAGGTTCAGCACGGTCTTGCCGCTGTCGGAGCTCCCGCCGGAGCCGTCGTCACCAGAGCCGGAACCAGAGCCGGAACCGGAGCCGCCGCCGCAGGCGGCCAGGGAGAGCAGCATCACGGCTGCCAGAAGGAGCGCAAAGACTTTCTTTTTCATGTACCTTTTCCTCCAATCAAAAATTTTGGTATGTTAGGCGATTAAATTTACTAACTTAGGTTAAAAAAATTTACCGCCCGACCTTGTTCTTTAGTGTAATAGATGCTTGGCAAAATGTCAACAGAAACCATAGCGGTCCGCCAATTTTTGTGCAGAGCGCCTTGAAGGTGACCATCATTTTGTAAGAGATGATAGTTTTTCCTGGCTCCGCCACTGGAGGGCCCTTTGGTTTGGCAATAAGATAACCTATCTATCCCCGTGTTGAAATTGAAATTAGGCTGTGTTATAATCGAACCAAGTCAACAAGGAGGGGCAACTATGGAGAAGGCGGCTGCCCAGAGAACGAAGGAGCGCGGAGGCGAACCTGTCCCCGCGCTGCCCTCGAATTTAAAGATACAAAACCGGAAAATGGTGCTCTCCTGCTTCCGGGACAACCGGCCCCACTCGGTGGCGGACGTGGTGGCCCGCACCGGCATCAGCAAACTGACGGTGATGAAGGCCATCCAGTTTTTTTGCGGAAAGGGGATTCTGGCCAGCTCCGGCAAAGGGGATTCCACGGAGCTGGGGGGGAAGAAACCGGAGTACTTCCGCTTTTCCTGCGGGAAGTACCTGCTGACTATCCGCATGTGGCCGGAGGACCTGGGCCTGACGCTGTTCGACATGCGCATGAACAAGGTAGACAGCTCCCATCTGGCCTGGATCATCCCGGACACGCCCGAGGAGGCGTTCCGCATCATCGAGAACAGCGCCCTGGCGCTGCTGGCCCGGGCCGGGGTCGACCGGGAGGAGCTGTATGGCGTCAGCCTGTCCTCCTCCGGCATCGTGGACTATGACCATCTGACGCTGAAATACAGCGTCCACACGCCCAACTGGGGGGCGAACGTTCCAATTGGCGATTATCTCCGGGGCATCTTCGGTCCCGGCCCGGCGCTGTCCGAGGAGAACGCCGGAAAATCCATCAGCCGGGCCATACTCAACGAGCAGGAGGACCCAAACCGGTCCATTCTGGTTCTGTTCACCTCCTGGGGACTCTCCGGGGCGCTGATTCAGGACGGGCGCATTCTGAACGGGCGGAACTCCCTGGTGGGCGAGATCGGCCATATGATCCTGGACCAGAACGACCCGGAGCTTTGCAGCTGCGGCAGCCGGGGCTGCGCAGAACGGCTGGTGTCCGTTGCCCGGGTGCGGAAGATGATCGCCGGGGACCCTCCGCCGGAGAGCTCTCCCCTGTCCCGCCTTCCGGCGGAGGCGGTGGAGCTGCGGCACCTCTTCGCCTCCTCCCGGCAGGAGGACGCCTACGCCCGGAAATACGTGGCCTATATGGCGGACCGGTTCGCCGCCCTTTTGCGGAACGTGTCGCTGGTATTCAGCCCGGAGAAGGTAGTCTTCGTGGGGGACTACGCCGTGGCGGACGAGTTTTTTGACCAGAGGATACGCCAGCAGCTCTCCTCGTTCCGCTATCTGTCCCTGAGCCAGCCCATGGAAATTGCCTACAACACCCGGTCCCTGACGGACTTGGACGCCTTGGGCGGCGCGGCGGCGCTCATCGACCACTATCTCTCCCGGCCGGAGCTGTATGAGGAAGCACTCTGACAGCAAAATCCGGCCATGGTCTTTTCTTTGTTTGTACCAGCGCACATGCTGCTCTGAGGATAAGGGCTGATTTATGGCCTTGAAAATCTCCATTATCTGTTTCAGACCTGCCATTCTCGTGACAATTTCTGCTTGCTTTGTACGGCCGGGAACTCCTTGACCACATATTTGCCCACAGACAGAGAAAAACTGGCCCACCGGGGGTGTCCCGGTGGGCCGCAGTTCTCAGCTTGCTCTATTCTCTGCCCTCAGCCGCTCCTTTTCAGCGGCCACCTCCGTTTTCATCTCGGTTATCATTACTGCCAGCAGTTTTTCGCATTCTTCCGCCGTATCAGCGTAGATGTCTCGGGTGCGCTTTGTCCCATCGGGCCAGGTCACCGTGTACCTTCCGTTCCAGCGCCCACTTTTGGTCTGACCCAAGTATCCGCTGCCCCAGTAGCGGCGCTTGCCCCGCTTGGGTTTGAAGTCTGTCAGGGTGCGGCTGGCTACCGCTTGGGGATTCTCTGCGGAAATCTCTACTTTACCAATACCTCGGTCGATTTTAGCGGCGGCCTGCTTCTGCATATCATCAGTGACGTGTGCGTAGAGATTCAGCGTAGTGGCACTGGAGACGTGCCCGATGATGGTGGACAGGGTCTTCACATCCATCCCATGCTCCAGAGCGTTAGTGGCGAATACATGGCGCAGATCGTGGAACCGAACCTTTTTGCATCCAGCATGCGATAGGATTTTACTCAGCCTGTGGCTGGCGGCTGCTGGAGCCAGTGGAGCGTCCTCCTTTTTGGGAGAGGGGAACATCCACCGGGAGGAGACGGTTTTCTTGTACTCCTTTAGCGCCTCGACCACAGGCGGGGGAAGAATCACTGTTCGGATAGATGCCTTGGTCTTTGGCTCCTGGATCAGCAGTTCCTCTTTGGTTCGATAGACCTGCCGCTCAATCCGCAGTTCCCCGGTTTTAAGATTTAGATCATCCCACTGGAGCGCCATCAGTTCTCCCACACGAAGGCCAGTGGTCAACTCTAGAAGGAATACCTCGTAGTAACCTTCATCCTTGGCCTGGATGAGCAGTCTTTGCAACTCCTCCCTGGTGAGCAGCTGCATCTCCTGCCGTCTGATTGGCGGAGCCTTGCATTCCTCAATTGGATTCTTTACGATCAATCGCTCTGCCACAGCTTTTTCCAACGCCCTGCGGCAGAGACTGTGACAGTTGCGCACCATATTGTCCGAGAGACCACCGCCTCTGGTTTCTCTATGCAGCGTACGTCCATCCTTTCGCATCCAGTTGAAGAACCGCTGGAGGTCATTCATCGTTAACCTGCTCAGAGGAACACTACCTAATCTGGGGCAGATGTAGAGCCAGATAAAGTCCTCATAGGATCGCTGGGAACTGGGGCGAAGCATTGGCTTGCTGTAGTTTTCATACCAGAATTCCATCCACTCGCCGAAGGGCATATCCGCCCTGATCTTAACGGCGGTTGCAGGAGTCACGGACTCTTTCAGCGATTCCAGTTTCGCCACGCACTCCGTCTTGGTCATGGCCAGCACATTTTTTGTCTTGGGCAGGCCCTTATCATCGTAGCTAATGACTACCCGGCCCTCCCAGCGCCCATCCTTTCTCAGTCGGATGGTTCCTTCGCCGCTTTTGCGCTTTCTTCCCACGGTCTCAACTCCTCTCCGAAAATGTCTGTCAGAAAATCACCTACAACTTCCGAGGCTCGTTTCTGCATATCGCCGGTGGTGTGGGTGTAGGTGTCCAGCGTGAATGCCGCTCTAGTATGGCCCAGGATGCCGGACAAGGTTTTCACGTCCACGCCCGACGCCAGAGCGTGAGTGGCGAAGGTGTGCCGCAAGTCGTGGAAGCGAATGTTCGGAAGGCCGGCCTGCTTCAGCAGAACCTTCAGCTGTCGGTATGCGGAGCCAGGATTAGTGGGCTGTTCCGGTTTCAGCGGGTTGGGGAATATCCACTCAGTCAGAGCCGATGCTTTCTTCTTACTGAGCAGAGCTGTTGTACTGGCGGGCAGCACGATTTTCCGAGTGCCGGCGTTAGTCTTGGTATCCCCGGCAGTCAGCCCGCCGCCAGTTTCCCGATAGACGGTGCGGCAGACTTTCAGTGTGCCGGTGACCTCATCGAAGTCTTCCCACTTGAGCCCGCAGATCTCACCCCGGCGCAGGCCAGTGGTCAGCTCAGTGTAGAAGAAGTCACACCAGATTTCATCCTCTGCGATGACCTTCATGAACACATCCAGCTGCTCGTCCGTCAGTATCTGCTTTGCCCCATAGCTGAATCTGGGAGCGGTGATTTGCTCGGTCGGGTTGCTGGCGATCAGGTGCGCCTGCTGTGCCGCCTTCAGCGCACCGTGGAGCGTGGTGTGGATGCGGCGTACTGTACCGCTGGCCAGACGATCACTCAGCTTCTCGTAGAACCGTTGCACATCCTTCGGTGTGATCCGGGCCAGCTGCTTATCGCCCAGGGCAGGCCTGATGTGGTTCTCGATGTAGCTGCGGTAGTTCCGCAGCGTGTTGGGCCGCAGTGTATCTGCCGTGCTCCTCAGCCACTGGTCCAGCCACTCCGAGAGCATCATCCTGCTTTGCTCTGTCAGGTCAGCACCCTGGTAGCTGTCGATGTGCTGGCGGAGCTTTGCGGACAGTTCCTTCTGCGTGGGAGCGTAGACGTAGCGGAAGATGGAGTCGCCGTTTTCCTTGTGGCCTACCACGATGCGTCCTTCCCACCGACCGTCGTCCCGCTTGCGAACCATACCGTCGCCGGATGGTCTGCGCTTTGCCATGAGTATCATCTCATTTCTCCGATTCTGCAACACCAACACATACCACACTTCGCGGGGAATAGCTACTACTTTTTTCGAGGACTTTTATTCTTTGTTTTGCGGCGCAGAATTTGAACAGGGTACGGGTGATCACAGACCACCTCTTTGGTAACGGACAGCGTCGTCCAGCGAAATGTTGCCGCTGGTTTTTTTCACGTCTTGGCCGCACCGTCCCCGCAGCGCCTTGAGCTGTTCATCGGGAATCTCCATTCCTGCCGCCAGCACATTCATCATCATGTCCAGATCAACCGCCAGCTTGAAGAGCAGACGACAGACGCGGTTCTCCGTATCCTGAACCGTACCGCGCAGGACGGACGCCAGTGCGGGCGGGAGATAAGCGGTGGTATCCTGACCGGAGACGTAGCCGGCGTAGAACCGGATGGCCTTCTCGATGAACTCGTTTTGTGTACGGTAGTTGTCTCGAGGACACATCTCTTTGACGAGTTGTTGTGTCTCAGGGAGAGATTTGCGGTGAGGACTTGATTTCTCTCTCGGCATGATGCTCCTCCTGAAATTCGCAAATATCCCCGCCTTGACCCGCCGATTTTGCGGCGGCTGTAAGGACAGAGGAAAAACTGACCCCCGACTTGCCCCCAGGGGGTAAAAAATGACCCCCGCACTGACTCCCGTGAAATTCCGGAAAACCACCTGTGACAGCCACCTTGTGAAAAGGCGGAACATGGCGGTTTTCTCTCTGGATTTGCTGATACTGACCACCTGCCACAGCAAAAAGTTGAAATTCCGACCACCTATTGAAAAGCCCCGACCCGCTCTGCGGGGCGGTGTGGCTGGCCGGGGGGCGCGTAAGCGACCCCCGGCCTTTATCCTGCTATAATTTCGACCAGGTCAAAACGTCGCAAGAATATCCACTGGTTATACACCGGCTGATTCAACAGTTTTGGTATCCTCGCCGGGCACGGCGGTGATATACTTT
>NZ_CATMPS010000035.1:0-27963 GCF_950073225.1 uncultured Oscillibacter sp. | reverse complement strand
CGTTTTGTTTTCTTTTTCCGGCATCTATATTCCATATCGCTAAAACTTTCCTGTTTCATACTCCGCGCCCCCTTTCCCTTATTTTATCACATCTTTTATCATTTCGGGGGATTAAATCAGCGTTTCCCTAAAGCTGTTGTCAAGGGGGAATGTGAGACTCATGATTTAGATTTCTCTTTTTGTGCAAATAAACTCCATCAAGAACCTAAAAAGATTTTAGAAAATTGAGGGCTTGACTTTTCGGCCCATATCTGCTACATTTTAATCGCAACGTGTAGCGTCACCGCGTAAATCCGGTTGATTGCTGCACGTTGTTTTTATTTGTCTCAAAAATCAATACCAGAAAGCGCGCGGCCAGAAGGCATAAGTCCAGCTCTTCTCGCCGGGCGCTTTCTCATGTTCAGAGGAGGAAACAATCTGTGGAACAAAAAGCGAATACCTTTCTTGAAACAGAACGGATCGGAAAGCTGATGGCAAAGTACGCCGTCCCCTGTGTCATCTCTCTGCTGGTGGCAGCACTTTATAACATCGTGGATCAGATTTTTATTGCCAACGCAGACTATCTCGGCTCCTACGGCAACGCCGCCAATACGGTGGTGTTTCCTTTGACGGTGGTGGCGCTGTCCATCGCGGTGATGATCGGTGACGGCTGCTGTGCCTTTGTCAGCATCAGCCTGACCTGTATGAAATCATTGGAAATCTGCTGGCGGCGTTCGCCGTGTGCCTGCTGGCCTATCTGACGCCGAAGCTGAAGGCGTGGCTGATTGCGCAGAAGGGCGCTGCCGTCTGGGAGGATATCCGAAAAATGGTCCAGGCGTTTGCCCGGGCGGCGGAGCAGCTGTATCACGACCAGGACCCCTCCGGGGAAAAGCGGCGGCAGTTTGTCCAGGAGCAGCTGCGGGCCATGGGCGTTGCGGTCACCGAGGCGGTCATTAACATGATTGAGGGGGCCGTCTGGGAGATCAACACGGAGAATCGAAAGGCCCTGGTGCAGACTAAGGAGATCGTCTCCGGGGGTGCGGAATGACAAGGGCGGCGCAGGTCCTTGACCTATTTGAAAGGGCTAACCTCTTTGACTAACCGTTGCTGCGCCCAGGTGACCGCGTGCGGCATCCGCACCCGAACCAGGTATTCCGCCGTGGTCTCCACCAGCGCTACCGGCGGCACATTCCGCCTACTTGGCAAGACATGCCCCTGCCCGGACAATTCCCTTGCCAGCATTGACGGCACGGCCCCCGCCGCGCCTCCCGCGCCCACGACCTGAGAGGAGGGAAACCATGAATCGAATTGGACGAATGATCCTCATGACCTCTGCCCAGGACCGGACCCGCCGGGACATGGACCGTTCTAGTTCCCCCCGGTATGAATATGACCGGGGGGGCCGTATGGACTATGGGGGGAGCGATTACAACGGGCCGGATTCCCGTTTCCGGGACCGCCGGGGCCGGGAGCACTACGACAACGGGCGCTTTGCCCCGCAAAATGACGGTGGGTCGTGGGTAGAAAGCCGCTACTGGGACGACCGGGAGGCGTATCGAGGCCCGGAAAGCCGCTATCCCATGACCACGCCCTATGTTCCACCCGTCTATCAGGACTATGGCGGAGAGAGAGGAGGGCAGCGTCCCATGAACAGAATTGGCTTCCGCATGTCCGGCGATATGGACCAGCGCCCCCCGGAGTTTGCCCGGGAGTACCGGACCGATGCCGGACACCGGGGAATGGATGAGATGTCCTACCGGGGCGGGGAGCGGATGAGCGGCCACGGCTCCGGAAGCGGCGGCCGGCCCTTTGATCGGGAGATGGCCCAGGAGTGGGTCCAGCGGATGAAAAACGCCGACGGAACCACCGGCCCGCACTGGACTATGGAGAAGACCGAGGAGGCCCGGGCGCAGCGGGGAATTAACTGCGATTCCCTGGAATTCTGGGTGGCAATGAATATGATCTACTCCGACTACGCCAAGGTAGCGGAAAAGGTCAACGCCAACAGCATGGACTTCTACGTTTACATGGCAAAGGCGTTCTTGGAGGACAAGGACGCCCGGAACCAGGGCGGGGAGAAGCTGGCCAAGTGCTATGAGTACGTGGTAATGTGAGAGAGGGAGGGCACTTGCCCTCCCTTTTGATAAAGCCTTCTTGCGCTCACGGTTACTAACGCGTTACTAACAAGGCAAAAACACGGGAATGTTAAGAACCCCTAGAACCATTGCGGTTCTAGGGGTTCCTTGGTGACCCGGCGGGGATTCGAACCCCGGACCCACTGCTTAAAAGGCAGAAAGCAAGAAAACGCCGAGAGCCTTGCGTACCAACGGATTCACGTGTTGATGGAATAGAAATTTGCAACATATTTCGCAAGAGGACATTTGAGGTTGTTTTATAATATCTCAAAGTATTGTGGGGTTGTCTTGTGTTCAGAGCAGGAACATGCCTCAATTTTCCACATAACTTGCGCAGAGAGGAAACAACTATGAGTGAAATTTGCAAACTGATTTCTGTGACAAATCAAAAGGGCGGTGTCGGCAAGACCACCACGGCATTGAACCTGGGGGCGGCGTTGTCCGCCTCCGGTAAGAAGGTCCTGCTAGTGGACAACGATCCCCAGGGAAATCTGACCGCCGCCCTGGGTTTCACCCAGGCAGAGCAGAAGTATACTATGGCGAATCTGCTGCTGGCCACCATCGACTACCCGGAGGATCTGGAGCTTCACTTGAAGCGAGCGGTTCTGCATACCGAGGCCGGTCCGAACCTGATACCCGCTAACCGACGCCTTGCGGATGCCGCCGCCCGGCTCCAGGTCATGCAGCTCTCCCAGTATAACGCGGTGGGAGATGCGGAACGGTCCTGCGAGAAGGTTATGGACAACCTGTTGGCTCCCCTCCGGGCTGACTACGATTATATTATCATAGACTGCGGCTTAAAGCAAGAGCTTCTGACCGTCAATGCCTTGGCAGCGTCAGACTACTGCATTATCCCGGTCCAAGCTCACTTCCTGGCCAGTGAAGGCATCCCGGAGGTCCTGGAGCTGGTACGGTCTGTGCAGACGAAGTTCAATCCGGCGCTCAAAATCGCCGGCATCCTGCTGACCATGTATCAGTCCCGGCCCCAGCTCTGCCGCAGTGTCCGGGAAAGCGTGGGGGATATCTACGGCGAGGCGTTCCACGTTTTTGAGCAGCCCATTGAATACTCCATCAAGGTAGCGGAGTGTCCCGCCGCTGGTCAGAGCATCTTTGACTACTCCCCGAAAAATGCCGCCGCTCTCAGCTATCGCAGTTTGGCGGAGGAGGTGCTGCGGCTTGGCTAAAGCGGCTATGAATGATCTGTTGAAGAAGCGGATGACGGCCAGCCAGCAGGCATCTGAGCTGCAAGCCAGCGATCAGGCGTATGAAAAACTCTTCCGGGAGGCCCCGCCTCCCGGAGAAGTGCAGATTCGCTCTCTGCCGCTGGATAAGCTGGTCCCCTTCTTCACAGCAGATATTGGGTTTCGCCCCTACTCGCCTGCCCAGCTCCAAGCCTTTGCGGAGCAGCTGAACGAGGAGGGATTGCTGGTGCGGATCATTGTCCGGCCCACGACTCCCAAGGGTAGTTATGAGATTCTCGCTGGACATAACCGGGCAAATGCGGCCAAACTGGCCGGATGGGATGTAATTCCTACCGAGATCGTAGAGGCGGATGACGCACGGGCTATTGTAATCGCGACTTCCACGAACTTGATTCAAAGGCAAAATCTCTCCGTTGTGGAGCGTGGCAAGGCTTATCGTGCTCTGCTGGACGCCAAGAACCGGCATGGCCAGTGGTACATTGATAGGGACGATGAAACTTTTGGCGAGAATCGCCAAAAGTTTGATGCAGCGGAGAAGGAGGTTCTTTTAGAGCGAGGACGGCAGAGATACAATGCCCGCAAACTGGTAGCGGAGTTCTTCGGTGTCACTGAGTACGAGATTCGTAAGGCCGTCAAGCTGACGCTGCTGATTCCCCCGCTTCAAGACATTCTGGAAACTTCCCCGAAGCGATTGAACCTCGCCTGCGCGGACCTCATGGCGGACTATGATATGGCATCCCAGGAAGCGTTTATTGAGATATGCAGTATTGAGGGCTATCAGATCAATAAGGCCGCAATGCAGCATATCGTCCGCAAATGCCCGCCGCCCACGGCGGACCGGCAGGCAGTCTATGCGGCGTGGAGGGAGGTCAGGGACGCCGCAGAGAAGCGCATGATGGCCCCGCCCAAGAAAATCTCCTTCAACCGCAAACGGTTCGCTCCTTACCTGGAAGGGCTGGGCAGTGATCAGGAGATTGAGGCGCTGTTTCTGGAATTTCTGCGGGAGAGAACTAAAAACGTCTAAGTGCAACAAATAGAAAAAACCGAATTAAATTAGCTTGGCGTCGCATCTGCGGCGTCAGGCTATTTTTATGCCCCGAGGGAGGTGACAAATCATGTACGAAGGCAGAAGGGCGCAAAGTCCCTTCGACGATTCCGCCGCTGACCGTCTGCGGCGCATGGGCCTGACAGACGGAAATGGAAAGCCGGACCGGGATGCCATCACAGTATGCAGTTGCGTGTTTGCGGGCCAGTTCTTTGATGATCTCTGTGACTACTTTGAGAGCTATGAAGACGTTCAGGAACTGATCTCAAACCTGTCCGAGTCAGCGGAGAACGCCGCGGGAAAGCAAAAATTCCTGCTGGTGTGCTTGCAGTACGATGCCATTTACCGCACGCTGCCGGACCCGGTCTGGTGGATCAGCGGCAATCCGGTCGCGGCGGAGCTGTTCGCGGCGGGCTTCACGGCCCATCTGAAGCAGCTCAATCAAGACAGATAAAGGGGGTGAAAAATTATGGAAAATATCAGAGTTTATAAACCGCCTGGCGGGGTTTCCCAGGTTGAAACCTTTATTGATGGCCTGGAGCCGAAGCTGCGGGAAAAGCTGGTCTGGCAGATCTTCCGCCTGTCCCGCACACCGCCCGCTGGGCTGAAGGAGCCTCACTACAAGCACTTCTCCATTGAGAAGTACCGGGATTTTTATGAGCTGCGGGAAAAGAACCGCATTGTCATTCGGGTGATTTTCACCGTGCGTCCGAATGGAGAAATCCTGCTCCTGCACGCATTCCAAAAGCGCCAGTCCCGGGATACTATGCAGGCGCTGGAGCGCTCTCTGAAACTATTGTCGTTGCTCCGGGACCATCCGGAACACGCGGTAGAATATATCATTGAGGAGGAACACAGATGAAGCACACCCACGGCATTACCCTCGCGGCCATGCTGGCGTTCGCCGGCATGGTATTTTTATGGAAAAGGAGGCCCAAGCCGCAATGAAAAAGCTCTGCATGTGCCTGCTGCTGGCCCTGTCGGTCAATGCCCTGGCGCTGGAGGTACCCACGGATACCGTGGTCCAGAATCTCAACGGCAGCCAGCAGCTTATCAAGACCTATGTTCTACACCCTGACGCCGACCCGCAGGGCTTGATCGAGGAACCCTTTGAACAGGAGGGCTACCTCTACACCTTTGCGGATATCGTCAAGGAGGAAAACCTGCTGTCCGACACCCTCTACCGCCGGGAGACGGTGACGGTGGAAACGGCCAGCAATGACCTCTCCAAGATTCTGGAGCAGCTGGAACCCTCCGTCGATTATGACGACGGCACCTACAAGGGTACTCTGACCCTGGATCATACCAGCATCCATACGGAGGCGTCCGGCTATGAGATCCGGAGCAGTACCGTCACGGCTACCAAAACCATCGGCCCGGTGGACCGGAACGATATGTCCTATGTTCCCGCCACCACGGTCAAAAACGGCGTCACCTTAAATCTCTCTGGTGTGGACTGGCAGGTGACGGGAACGGACCTGGTGGGCGACGCCCTGGCCCCGGCTTCCTATCAGGCGGTCGCTACTTACTCTGGCAAGTCCTATTATAAAGCTGCCACTGGCTATGTCACTACTGCCGGTTATGCGGGAGAAATCTCGCGGGATGGCGTGGAGAGCGTCACCTACAGGGTGATGTATCTGGGAACGGAAGGAGGAACGGCGGAAGCTGCCGCTAAGCACATCGGGAATACGCTTCCGGGCTATGTGCCCTATGTGATCGGCGGCCTGGGATTGGCGCTGCTTGCTGTTCTGATAGTGATGCTGCTCCGGTCCCGCAGAGAAGTACAGGAGTTCCGGGATGAAGAACCGGGAGAACATGAGGAGGAAAGCAGATGAAATGGAAAAGATGGGTTTCGGGCCTGGCTCTGTCGGCGGCACTGCTGGCCCTGCCCGCCCAGGCGATGGACTACAATTTCAGCACCGCCGCGCCCCAGGACTTCTACAAGAGCGGGTCCTATGAGGACGTCTACGGCTCCCAATACAACTACGGCGGCAAAAACGTGGTGGACTACCAGATTCCCGAGCTGGAGTACGGCCTGTTCAGCACTACGCAGACCGGCGTAATGGAGCGGACAACGCTGCCCGGCCTCCAGGCGGCGGTCGCCACCAGTGACGGCACCGGGAGCGGCGGATTCGGCGTCAGCGGCGGCGGGCCCATTACGGTGCTGACGGAAGCCGGCGCTTCCGCCGGGGGTACGGAGGCGTTTCTACCCTCCACCTCGGTCAGCCAGCCCGGCGGTTCGCAGAATACGTCTCAGAAAACGGCTTACACCAGCATCGAGGGAATGAAGCGGAGCGACGGCAGCATCGGAACGGTGAAAATCCCCTCCCTGGATATCAACATGAAAGTGTGGGAGGGCGAAACCAACGAGAGCATGAAGAAGGGGCTGGGGCATTACAGCTCCACCTCGGCCTGGGACGGCAACGTTGGAGTGTGTGGGCATAATCGAGGGGCCAAGTATACGATTGGCTCCATCAAGGATCTGGAGTACGGGGACACCATCACGTACACCACCGTACACGGCACCCGGACGTATTCGGTGGTTTCCGTCAAGACCATCTCCAATTCCGACTGGAGCTATTTGCAGGCCACCAATGATAACCGCATCACGCTGACCACCTGTCTGGCCAATCAGCCGGAAAAAAGAATTTGCGTCCAGGCGGTAGAAAAAACCACCTAAAATGCGCAAAAATGTTATTTAAGAAAGGTGGAATGTTGAAAAGACGTTTTTTCGGCGTAGGGAAATAAAATAAACCTTTGACAGACCGGAAAAGCTGTACTATGCTCAAATTATCCCAGATACACTACAAAAAAGTGAGCGCAATGTCGCTTCAGAAAAGGAGGGCTTTATGAGCCGATTCAAAAGGGATATGAGCATGATACTCATGGGGCTGGCCCTGGGCGCTGTGCTGACAGGCGGGGCAGTTGCCGCAGGAATCACGGCGGAACCGGCCTGGTCCCCCATCTATGTCGATGGACAGCAGGTACACATGATAGCCTATAACATTCTCGGAAACAATTATGTCAAACTGCGAGACATTGGTAAGGCTGTGGGGTTCAATGTTTACTACCAGGACGGCGTACAGGTGGACAGCACCGCGCCTTATACCGGGGAATCTCCGATGAAGGACGCTACGCAGCCGGCATCTTCTTCGGCGGGAACACTTAAAGTCAGCAGTGTAAAAGGTACGGAATTGACGATCGGGGAAAGAAGCTCTCTCCTCATTAGCCCCTCCGGAACAAACTGCACCGCAATTTCCAGCAATCCGTCGATTGTCTCACTGGAACAAGTTGCCGGATACTGGGTCGTTGTACCCCAGGCCCCCGGCTCCGCCACGGTTACAGTTACCAGCCCCTCTGGGGAATCCGGGTCTCTGGTTTTCACAGTGAAGGCAGACGCCTCTGCTCCTGCGGAGATTGACCTGAACGCTAATATGGAGATCCGGCAGGAAATGGTTCGGCTTATTAACGAAGTTCGCCAGGAACACGGTCTAGCGATTCTGCCTGTCAATGATGCGCTGATGGATGCCGCCCAAGACGTGTCTACGCAGTGTGTCCCAGAGCATCGGCCCTATGACAGCAAAATCCTCCCGAAATATGGTTGGTCTCATGGTGCCATGTATAATCTAGTGACTATGGGCCTGGATGACTTCGACAACGCAGCACAGGTCGCTGTCACCGCTTGGGTCAACTCTCCCGGACACCTGAAAACAATGCTTATGGAGGATGCCACCTGTGTCGGCACTGGTGTCACGAACTCTGGCTATCGGGTCTACTGCTACATGGTAGTGGGCTCCCCTGACTGGGTGAGCGCTTACTCTTGACAACTCCATCTTTCCGCCAAAAGCTCCTCAGTAACTGCTGAGGAGCTTTCTTTTAAAAAATTTGAAAGGATATCTCTATGAAAAAGATGAATCACCCCTTGCGAACTCGCCTAACAGCTCTGTTTCTAACGCTTGTCTGCGTCTTCGGTCTGATTCCCACGACGGCTTTTGCCGCCAGTGACACGATCAAGCTGAAGAATTTCGGCTATACCGGCGTCAGCTACCAATCTGCTGCGTTGGGTCGTGCGCAGCTCCATCAGATGTATTTCCAGAATGGCACGGCCACGACCGTCGGCTTCTGCGGCACGAAAGGCGGCGGCATGGGTGACAGTCTGAGAGGTCAGACTTGGGGCAACAAGCAGGAAATTACGGACCCCACCGTCATTACCATGATGGCCTATTTTTACTCCCATGCGAACAATGAGTTCTCGGATGAAGCCATCGCCATGGGAGAAAACAATATCTGGAGCGAAGCGTATTGCTGGCGTATGAATGCTTGGGTACAGGCGGTCATCTGGCGCTACAAGCAGGGCCTCCTCAGCGATCCCGTTGTGGCCTGCGCCGAGGAGCTGATGGCAGTGTACAATTCCATCGAAGGAACCAGTTACACCAGCATCGACGAAAAACGAGACGGCAGCACCAATACTTTCCGGGACATTTCCCAGTATGTACTGGAACTTGGGGAGCGTGGCGTCTGGGGCAAGTGTCAAGCATATGAATATAGTTTCACGGGTTCCGGGAGCGGCACTCACCCGGCTTCTTCTGTCCAAAAGATCATCCTTGGGGATCATTCCATTGAAAACAAGCCCAAGGAGGACTACTTCTTGATTGTCAAGAAAGTGGACTCCTCCAATCCCACGAAAGGACTTGCTGGTGCAAAATTTCATATCCAGAGCCAAAATGGGTCTTATTCTGAGGATGTCGTAACAGGAGCGGATGGCACCTGTAAAATCACGAATCTGTCCGCAAATACCTATGCAATCACTGAAACTGAAGGACCTGCAGGATACGAAATTGATAATGCTGGTCCTCAGTATGTGACGCTGCCCAACAACGGCAATAATACGGTGACGGTTACTTTCAGCGATACCCGCAAGCCTGGCACCCCCGAGACACCGGATACGCCTGCTGAGGGCAGCATCCGCAAAGTAGACGCGGACGACCCGACGAAGGGTCTTGCTGGGGCGGTTATCAAGATTACAGGTGTGGATAACAGCTTTGTCGGAACCTACACCACTGGCGGAGGAGGGTATCTGACCGATGTACCCTGGGAGTCTATGCCGACTGGCAGCTATCTCGCGGAGGAGGTCACCCCGCCGGAGGGGTACAGCCTCAGCCCGGATTCCAGCAAGGTGAAGCAGACCTTTGTGTGGGACGGCAAAACAGACGTTTCTCTTGTTTTTGAGAACGACGCCAAGGTCAAGATCAAGCTCATGAAACTGGATGATTCCAACAACCCCCTCCCCGGCGCCGTTTTTAATATCCTGAAAGACGGCCAGATTATCGGAACCGAGGCCACAAAGACGGACGGAAGCATCACCGTTACCGATGTGACCGAGGGCATGTATGCCTTCGTCGAGGTGTCCGCCCCCTCTCCTTACGCCAAGCTGACGGAGCCGGTCATCGCCCATGTAGATCAGACCACCATCAACGGCGGAGGCACGGTCACCGTTTCGGCAGCGGACAAAAAGCTCCCGAACCTGACCATCCTGAAACGGGATGCCAAAACTGGGGATGTGATCCCCGGGGCTCACTTTGAAATCAAGGGTATCCATCTTGGCTACCACAATGACGTGACCACAGGCCCGGACGGTAAGGCCACGCTGACCGCCATCCCCTCCGATAGCTATGAGGTGACGGAGAAGTCCGTCCCGGACCCCTGGGTCGTTGGCGATGAGCCCACCCAGACGATCTGGCTGGAAGCCGGAGACAGCAAGGAGCTGATTTTTGATAACCTCAAGCAGCCCCTGCTCAAGATCTCGAAGGTCGAGAAGGGTACTAACAAAAAAATCCCCGGCACCGTTTTCCTGCTGGAGGCCATCGACGGGGATTACCGCCACGAGGTAACTACCGAGGCCAACGGCTCCGCAGAGCTGCGGGTTGCTCCCGGCAGCTATAAAATTACGGAGCAGTCCGTTCCGGAGCCCTACTACATCAGTGATGAGCCCACGCAGACGATCTCCCTCAACGGCGGCGATGAGAAAGAGATCATTTTCCAGAACCTCAAAAAACCCGAACTGACCCTCTCGAAAATTGACGCCGACACGAAGGAGCCCATCCCCGGCACCGTCCTGCGGGTGGAGGCCATCAACGGCGATTATCAGGACGATTGGACCACCGGGCCTGACGGTAAAGTGACGAAATACGTTGTCCCTGGAACGTACCGGGTCACGGAGATTTCCGTTCCGTCGCCCTGGTATCTGCCGGACAAGGACGCCGACCGGGTGCAGACCATCAGCCTGAACGCCGGCGATGTAAAGGAACTGGTTTTCAGGAACCGCAAAGAACCTCAAATCACGATTTTCAAGGAGGATTCCGTCGCGGGGGCGCCGATTGAGGGCGCGAAATTCCATGTTACCTATACGTCCAACGGCGAAGCCTCCGATGCGCCCGCCTCTGCGGACTACGGCTACCTGTTCACGGACGCCAATGGCGAGATCAAGCTCCACGAGCAGGGCAAGAAGCTGTATCCCGGTGAGTTCACCATCACCGAGGTAGCCCCGGCTCCTGGATTCCAGATGAAGGAACCCACCACCCAAACCGTCATCATCCACGGCAACGAAAGTAAAACCGTCACCTTCCAGAACGAGCCGCTGAATGCGATCATAGTCGAAAAATATGACAGCGTGACTCATGAGGCCCTGCCCGGCTGCACCTTCCAGCTGCGTTATCTCGGCGGAACCAGCGGTACAGGCGGCACCGTGATCGGCCAGAAGGTGACAGGGAAAAACGGTACCTGCATCTGGACCGGCTTAAAAAGCGGTACATACGTCATCGAAGAGGTGGACCCGGCAGACGGGTACAGCATCATCAATTCCTCCGAAACCGTGTACCTGGCAGACAGTGGTGAGCAGAGTGTCATCACAATTCGTTTTGACAATGCTCCTGATGGGAACCTCCTGATTCGGAAGGTATGTTCCGTAAATCCCAGCATTACCCTCCAGGATGCCGAGTTCAAAGTCACTTATGCGGATGGTACTCTGATTGGTGATTCTAATGGTATCTACCGCACGGATGCTCATGGGGAAATTCGCATTGAAGGGCTGAAGCCTGGGAAAAGCGTCATTGTGACGGAGACCAAGGCCCCGGATGGCTTCATCATCGACACCCAGTCGCAAACCATCCAAATCAAGGAGGGCCGTACAGTCAGCCTCACCTTCAAAAACCAGCCCCGTGGAAAGCTCATTATCCAGAAGCGGGACAGCATCAGCGGTCAGCCCCTTCCCGGCGCGCAGTTCCGCGTAACCACGGCGGCGGGCTGCGAGGTTGGGCTGGACGGCGTAATCGGCACCGCAACTCTTACGCAAAACGGAATTTTCACCACCGATTCCAACGGTGAAATCCGGATATCCAATCTCGCGCCGGGTGCGCTGATCTTAACCGAAATCAAGGCTCCGGCGGGCTACGTCATTGATACGCCCAGCACCAATGTCATGATCGGCCCCAACGGAGATACCCAAACTGTTATTGTGACCAATACCCCGAAAGGCGGGCTGATCGTCGAAAAATACGACAAGATCACCAAGCAGCCTCTTGCCGGCGCACAGTTCAAAATCGTGTATTCCAACGGCGAGCTGCTGCCGGACAACGAGGGCCTGACCAGTTCCAACGGCCTTTATACCACGGACCAGAACGGACAGATCGTGCTCTCTAAGGTCCAGCCCGGAACGCTGATCGTGACCGAGGACAAGGCTCCCGACTTTTATCAAAAGGACCCCACTCCCCAGACGGTGGTAGTCAATGCAGGGGACACGCAGACCCTCCGTTTTTATGACGATCCCCTCTGCACTTTGACCATTTTGAAACGAGACGCCGTGACGCATAAGCCGCTCTCCGGCGGACAGTTCCTGGTCCAGTACAGCGACGGTCATGTGATCGGCCCCAACAACGGACTCTACACCACCGGGTCCGACGGCACCGTGACGGTCTCCGGCCTGCGGCCCAACGCAACCGTCATGGTTTCCGAGCAGAAAGCGCCCACGGGCTACATTCTGGATCAAACGCCCAAGAACATCGTGGTGCGCTCCGGCGTGGCCAACGGTCTGATTTTTGACAATCAGCCTGGAACAACCCTCATTATCCAGAAGTTCATCGAGGGTACCGAAAACAAGCCTCTGAGCGGCGTTGCCTTCAAGGTCACCGACGGTTCCGGTGCGGCGGTAGGCCCTGATGATGGAACCTATTATACCGACAAAGCCGGTGAGATTGTCCTCAGCGGCATTGAGCCGGGAACCACGGTCAAGGCCCGCGAGATCAAGACGGTGGATGGGTTCGTCTTGGATGGAACGCCCCAGGATATCTTAATCAAAGGCGGCGAGGTCCAGCGCCTGACCTTCTGGAACAAGAGGGCCGGGACTCTGCTGATCGAAAAGCTGGATTCCGTCACCAAGGCTCCTTTGGCTGGTGCGCAATTCAAGGTGCTCTACGCCGACGGGCGCGTAGTGGATACCGAGGGCGGCAAGCTGTCCTCTAATGGCATCTACTTCACGGATTCCAACGGGCAGATCAAGATCACCCAAGTGACCGGCACCCTGGTGGTCACAGAGGAAAAGGCCCCGGATGGTTATGTGATTGGCTCCAATGATAAGAGCCAGACCGTCGTGGTCAATCCCCAGGATACACAGACACTGCGCTTCTATAACGACCCCATGTGCAGCCTGACCCTCACGAAGCTGGATTCCGTCACCGGAAAGCCGGTTCCTAATACGGAATTTGTGGTCAAAGACGGTGATGGCAATGTGCTGGGGCGCTATGTCACGGGAAAGGACGGGACCGTCGTAGTGACGGGCCTCATCCCTGGCAGTACCGTTGTGGTGTCTGAAAGCCGGGTGCCGGACGGCTATGTGCTGGATACAACGCCCAAGACCATCATTGTCAAAAATGGCTCCGGCAACAGTTGGACCAGCGGTGGAACTTCCTCTGGCGGCAGCAGCTCCGGAGGAAATTCCAGCGGAGGAGGAAACGATCTTACCTTTGAGAACGACCCCAAGATGACGCTGACGATCCATAAATACATCGAGGGCACCGCCAACGAGCCTTTGGCTGGCGTGGCCTTCAAGGTAGTGGACGGCTCTGGCAAGCCCTTGAATCCCGACGGAGGCGTTTACTATACCAATAACGCTGGCGAGATCGTGCTGGAGGGCCTGGAGCCTGGGACGACCATCACCGCGCAGGAAATCAAGACGGTGGATGGCTACGTTCTCGATGGCCGCCCCCAAAGCATCAAGATTGAGGCAGGCAAGGCTCAGAATCTCACCTTCTGGAATGCGAAGGCTGGTTCTCTCGTGATTCGGAAGCTGGATAAGATCACTGGCGAGCCCCTGGCGGGTGTGGAATTTGAAGTGATCTACGCCGAGGGCGGCTACGTTGACACGGACAATGGGCATCTGTCCTCCAAGGGCCTTTACACCACGGATGACCATGGCGAAATCCACATCACCGGCATCGTCGGGACCGTCGTAATAAAAGAAACCCGGCCCCTGCCCAATTACACCATTGAGCCGGGCCGAGAGAGCCAGACCATCACGGTGAATCCGCAGGAAACGCAGACGGCGACCTTCTACAACATTCCGGCGAACACGCTCACCATCGAGAAGTACCTGGAGACCGAGACCGGCAACGAACCCTTGAAGGGCGTTACCTTCCTGGTCACGGATTCCTCCGGCGCGTTCGTGGGGAACAGCAACGGCGAATACACCACGGATGAAAACGGCTGCGTGGTCATCCCGGGCCTCACTCCCGGAATTACCGTCACCGCGAAGGAGATCAAGGTCCCCGAGGGTGTGGTGCTGGACAGCGCGCCGAAGTCCATTCTTATCAAAGAGGGCGAAGCGCAGGTTCTCCGCTTTACCAATAAAATGGCAGGGACTCTTGTGATTCAGAAGCTGGACAAGCTGACTGGAAAACCGCTGGCCGGAGTGGAATTTGAGCTGACCTATGCTGAGGGCGGGTTTGTTGACAATGCCAATGGACATCTCTCCAGCAATGGACGCTATACCACCAATGACGCTGGAGAAATCCGTATCAGCGGGGTCACCGGCACCATCGTGGCAAAAGAGGTAAAATGTTTGCCGGGCTACACCATTGACCCGGCGACGCAGACCCAGACGGTCAAGGTAAATCCGGCGGATACGCAGACGCTCAAATTTTACAATGTTCCCGGCACCACGCTGACGATTCAGAAGCTGGTGACAGGCACCAAGGACCAGCCCCTGGCCGGGGTTGAGTTCCTGATTACCGACAGCAGCGGCGCGTATATTGGACCCAATCAGGGCATTTACCGGACGGACGAATACGGCCGCATCACGCTCTCCGGATTGAAGCCCGGAACGGTCATCACTGCCAAGGAGACAAAGACAGTGGACGGGTTCGTTCTGGATGGCACGCCGAAATCTATTGAGATCAAGGAGGGCGAGGCCCAGACCTTGACCTTCTACAATGCGCCCATTGGCGGCCTGGAGCTGATTAAGGTCAGCGCCAGCGACGAAACCAGGCGCATTCCCGGCGTTACCTTTGAAATCCGGGGTATGGACGGCGCTCTCATTGAAACCGTCACCACAGGAGAAAATGGCCGGGTCCATGTGAATCTGGACGCCGGAGATTACTACGCTGTTGAGTTGAAAGCCGCTGAGGGCTACAAAATCGACGCGACTCCCCACTATTTCACCATCCGGGACAATGAGACAACCACCCTCACCGTAACCAACGCTCCTTTTAGCGGGATCATCATTCACAAAATCAATTCCGTCACCGGAGACGGCATCTATGACGTGAAATTCCTGCTGTATGATGAAAATAAGAACCCTATCGGGCAATACAGCACAGACAACGAGGGGTATATCTACATTGACGATCTGACCGTCCAGGGCAAGGGGCGGCTGTACCTCCGCGAACTGGAGGCCGCACCCGGCTACGAGCTGGACAAGGAGTACAAGACCATCTATGTCCAGCCCGGAAAAACGATTGAGATTGAGTGGGAGAACACCCCGATTACCGGACAGATTCAGGTGATGAAGTATGCCGCCGAGTACAACGAAGTCACCGGCACCCCCGCAGGAACCCCGCTCCAGGGCGCGGTCTATGAAATCAGCGATCCCCGCAGCAACAAGGTGGTGGATTACATCACCACTGACGCCAGAGGCATTGCGGCCTCCAAGCCCTTGCCGCTGGGACGGTACAAAATCGTTGAGGTGACGGCTCCGGCCTATTGGCAGCTCAGCAAGACCGTGTTTGATGAAACGCTGGAATACTCCGGCCAGATCATCAAGGTCAGCGACTACGATAAGCCCGCCGGCCTGGGGGTCACCATCACGAAGCGGGGCAACGCGGAAGTCCTGGCGGGGAATCAGATGCGCTATGACTTCACCATTGCCAACACCAGCAACGTGCCTCTCGAAAATTTCTACTGGCATGACCGGATTCCCACTGACGCAGCCCGGGCCATGGTCATCAGCACCGGCACCTACAGCGCCCGGCTGAACTACCGGATTCTGTATAAAACCAACTATACAAGCACTTATCAGGTTTTGGCCTCCAACCTGATTACCACCAGCACCTACTCCTTCAGTCTGAGCGCCATCCCCATGCAGGCTGGGGAGTATGTCACGGACGTTTACTTCGATTTCGGCAAGGTTCCTGTGGGCTTCCAGTCCACCAGCAGCCCCACTTTGACCGTTGCCGTCAGCGGCACAGCGGCAAACGGCTATCAGCTTGTCAACCGGGCCGACGCCGGAGGCAAGTACCAGGGAACCTGGCAGACAGCCCAGGGAACTTGGGTCACGGTTATCCGCAAACTGACACCCACCGTTACCCCTAAGCTCCCCAAGACTGGCTATTAAGTGAAAAGAGGCGGCCCCATCCCGGGGCCGCCTCTGTATAACAGCGTCACATTATCTTTCTACAGGCGTGTAGTCTATTTTGGATTCTTCGTCAGTGGCTTCCAGCTTCATAATGACCGGGCGCAGACCATCGTTGCAGCTGCATATCGCGACGCCGGGTACCCTGATCCAGTCGCCATAATAAAAGACATCGTTGCCAGCGCTATGAGCCAGGGCGAAAACATACTGATAAACGGCTTTCCATGCCTCGTCGCAAAAGCCGTCCGGTTTGGCGTAGTCCGCATAGAAAACCTGCCCTTCTTTCATCATGGGGCAAGGGCCAAGTCCTTCGGCGCCGTAAATTTCGGCCAGCGCCTTATTAAAGGTAGTTTGCAGGATTGTGATTTTGACTTTCTTCATATCAGCACCTCAGAGCGTTGGACTCACACGCTGAAATTCAACTGCCGGTAATAGCCGTCACAGACGCGGGAAATGGGCCTGTCCACGATTTCCGGCCGGTTCGGGCCATAGAGCAGGCGACCAATTTTATAGTTCACACCGTTGATGCAGACATTCTCACCGGCACTGTGGCTTCCGAACCTCGTCAGCCAGGCCAGGGCTTCCCGCACGGTGCAACCTCTCCGCATCTCTCCGCTTTCATCCCATAGGGGATCGTACTTCAACTCCATACCGCAGTATCCTCCGTTCATTTTTTCACAGCCGATAAACATTGTAGCTGGACGCTGCCGGGAAAGCAATGGCGGAAACAGAGAAAAAGGAACGGACTTTTCGTGACAATTCAGACTTGACAAGGAGGAAAATGCCTTGCATAACACATCTCACAGCACACAATTCCAGGCTTTGACAAAGCACCTGCTGCTGGCGTTCTCCAGCGCCGGCGCTATTTCCCGGATGCCGGTTCAGGATATTGACCACTATTCCGAGCTGGCAGTGTTTCATGATGCTGGGAAAAAGGCCATTCCCCCGGCAATTCTAAACAAACCCGGTTTCCTGACTCCGGAAGAGTTTTCCATCATGAAGTCCCATACTACCGAGGGCTGCCGCCTTCTGGCGGAGGACCCGGCCCTCTCCGCCCGGGAGGACTTTCCCCTGATCTGCGACGTCTGCCGCCATCATCACGAGCGCTGGGACGGCGGCGGCTATCCGGACGGACTGACCGGCTGCCAGATTGCCCCTTGGGTCCAGGTGGTGGGGCTGGCGGACGCTTTCGACGCGCTGATTCATCCCCGTTCCTATAAACCAGCATATCTCTGGACGCAAGCCGCGTCCATGATTTCCGATGGAGCCTGCGGCGCTTTTTCGCCGGATATACTGATATGCTTCCGCTATCATATCGGCGGCGTTTATGCCGCTGTTTACTGAAACGCCTTTGCGGCTGCCGTCAGAAAGCAGCGGCGGAAACCAGCAGCATCATGGGACGGCGCAGCTCATCCCGCATTCCCGGAAGCTCCATCATGCTCTCCGGCGGATGGGGTTCTACCACCCGCCGCAAAGAAAAGCCGTTGACAAGACGGAAGCGGCAAGTCAGATTTTATGTCAGGAGGTCTTATTTTGAATAAACACATCTTCCGGGACCGCATCGGTCCCAATCTGCCCAGGTACTACAGCCGCATCATGATGCTGGTCATCATCTGCGCCTGCCTCACCGTCCCCGCTTTTGCGGTGCAGGACCTGTTTGCCGTGGCAAAGACCATCATCATCGACCTGTACACACAGATCGCGGGCATCAGCACCGTGCTGGCGGGCCTCATGTCCGCCGTGGCGGTCATTGGTGCAAAGCTCTCCAACAATCAGCACAAGGTAGACCAGGCGTGGGACTGGCTCAAACGCATCTGGATTTGCTGGGCCATCATCAACGGCATCGGAGCTTTTATCGCCTACATCGTTCCTAAATTCTCCGGCCTTGCTACCCTCACGCCCTAATACCGTTTCCATGGCAAACAGGACATTTCTCAATAAAATATTCCATATGGACTGCATGGAGCTTCTTCCGCAAATACCGGATGATTTTGTATCCTTGATCCTAACGGACCCGCCTTATGGAATCGCCTATCAGAACCAATATACACACCGCAGGCACCCCTTGCTTGCCGGAGATGATGGCATAGATTATGAGCGTTTTGCTCATGAGTGTTACCGTATTCTAAAGAAAAACAGCCACGCCTACTTTTTCACCCGTTTCGACCGCTATCCCTACCACTATCTTTGCTTGAAGCGGGCGGGATTTACGGTGAAAAACTGCCTGGTCGTAGAAAAGGGTACAATTGGCGGCATTGGCGATTTGCGGGGGAGTTTTGCCAATAACGCGGAGTGGATCATATTTTGCCAGAAGGGCCGCCGCGTGTTCAACCGGACGACGCTGCTCCAGAACCGAAAGAAAGAGGGAAGCTGTTTCCGAGCGGGCCGAAAGCCAAGCCAACGGTACAAGACCCGTTTTAATGCCTGCTGGTTTGGGCCGGAGTATCCTAAAGCGACGTATAACTCCACTTGGCAGAAACGGCATCAAATCTATCATCCGACAATCAAAAATGTAGAGTTTCTATCATGGCTGATTCAACTGTCCAGCGAGCCGGGAGAATTGGTTTTTGATGGGTTCATGGGCAGCGGCAGTACGGCGATGGCTGCGGTCCTGTCCGGCAGGAAGTACCTGGGGGCGGAGATTGAACCGGCCTATTTTGAAACGATACACAAAAGACTTCGGGATATCGAGTAGAAGGGCGCGATGTTGAGGCCCCCTGAGTTTCCAGGGGTGGTCGTAGTCAAATAAGGAGGTGATTATCCTGCTGGAACTTATCTTTCAAGGCTTCTTCGAGTGGGTCTACAGCCTGATCCTGGAGTGCTGGAATTTTTTCTTCTCGTCGCTGCTGGACATCATGACGCTGGACTTCGCGTATATCAAAACCCATGTCCCGGTAGTTGAGGACATTATGGAGGTCTTTCTGGCGGTGGGCTGGGCGCTGCTGTTGGGAAATCTGGTGTTCCAGGCCATCCGCAGCATGGTTTCCGGCCTGGGCTTTGAGGGCGAGGACCCGAAACTGCTGTTTGCCCGGACCTTCGTGTTTTCATTCCTGCTTCTGGCCAGTCCGCAGATCTGTGAAATTGGCCTGAACCTCACTTCAAGAATTATGGACCTGCTGGAGGTCCCCGACGCCATCAATGTCCATCTGGTGGACAGCGGCGTTTTCGGAACCCTTACAGCGGCGTGGCTGCTGGTCATTATTTTTGACATTATCATCATGTTCAAGGTGCTGAAGCTGCTACTGGAAGTGGCGGAGCGCTATGTCATTCTGGCGGTGCTGACGATTACAGCGCCGCTTGCCTTTTCCATGGGCGGCAGCAAAAGCACGGCGGAGATTTTCACGGGCTGGTGCCGGATGTTCGGCAGTATGTGTCTGCTGATGGTGACCAATGTGATGTTTTTCAAGATGCTGCTGTCCGTGGTGTCCACCGTACCCAGCGGCCTGGATGTGTTTCCGTGGATGGTCCTGATTATCACCATTGTAAAGGTCGCCAGGAAAGCGGATGAAATCATTACCCGCATTGGCCTGAATCCTGCCATTACCGGGGACCGGGGCAAGGGTTTCGGCAGCGTTTTGGCCTATACCGTTTTGCGGAGCGCCACCTCCAAAGTGGTCAAAACAATCGGGGCGGCGGCAACCGGCGGAGCAAGCACAGCCGCCGGAGCTGTTGCGGGAGGCGTTAAGGCTGCGGCCGGCGCGGCAGGTGCGGCAGGAACCGCTGGCGCTGCTGGCACGGCGGGAGCTGCTGGAGCGGCTTTCCGTTCGGGCGGGCAGCGCGGCGCGGCCCAGCGGCCCGGTTCGTCCCAGGAACAGCAGACGGGAACTGCCCCGCAGGGTGCGGCAAAAGAATCAGCCAAGAGCGCTCCCCAACAGGCCAGTCAGAGAGGCGGTGCTTCCAGAAAATCCGCCGTTCCACAAGGCGCACGGCGTGGAGCATCGAATATTGGCGGCACTGGAACGGATGCCGCGGCAGGAACTTCGACAGCCACCGGCGCCAAAATCCATGGGGAAACTCCAGGCGGCGCCAGCAGAGCCGGCAGCGGTTTCAGCGGCGGCGCTGGCCGCGATCCCCTGCGGCATTCCGGTAAAACAAGCAGAACCGGCGGCACTCCCTCCCGGCGCGGAGTCAATGTTTATGTTGGAGACGATTTCGATGATGGGCAAGTTGGTATGGGCGGAGGTTCTTCTGTTTCTGGAACCGCGGCCACAGCTGCACCTGCTGGTGGCGCCGGAAGGAGCGGACTGTCCGGTGTAACAAGAACCGCACCGCCCACGGATGATGGCGCGCGGGCAGGCAGCGGCAAACAAGGACCTTCCTCACGGAGTCCCCGGCAGCAAGGGAGCCGTTCTGCCCAGCAGTCCGAAACCTGCTCCACCCGAAAGGACAAAACGGCATCGCCGTCTGAATCGAGGATGCGCCATTCTGGTCCCGCAGGAACAGGAACCGCTGTCACCGCGCGGTCAGATTCTCCGTCGAGACGGCAGAGTTCCAGTACGGTCCGGCAGGAACAGCATTTGGCATCTTCTACTGTTGAAACCTCCACCAAAAAGGGTGGAGGTTCCGCCGTCCGCTCCGGCGGGAAGCCTGCGGCCGCTCCAGCAGGAACCAGAGGCAGCGCGGATAGGAACACGCCTCGCTCAAAAAGGCAGGGACCTGCCCCGGCCCGGCAGGAAGCGGCCAAGCAATCCACCTCTGCCACAGCCCCGCTCAAAAGCGGCGGGGCCGCTGCGCCTCCCGCTCCGGCGGGAACTGGCGGCAGAACCGTTTCCGACAAGGCCATGCGGTCGCGGGACAGAAGCCCCAGCCCGGCCCGGAGAGAGCAATTCGGCGGCCCTTCTTCCGGGGAAGTGGTTCAAAAAGACGGCGCGCCCAAAATCCACCCCGGCATAGCAGGAACGGGCGGCACGGTCCCGGCGCAGACGGTTTCTCCGCCGAAGCAGCGCAGCTCCAGCCCGGTTCAGCAGGAAGCAGGCAAAGCCCAAATTCCCACCGGAACAAAGGCGACAGGGGGCGGGCCAGTTGTCCGCCCCGGCCCGGCAGGAACGGGCGGCAGTATCTCTACGCAAACGGGCGCCAAATCAAAGCAGCGCGGCTCCAGCCCGGTCCGGCAGGAACAGGGCAGGGTCTCTGCGTCCGCCGATCCTCCGATAAAGGGCGGAGGGCCGATTGCCCGCCCCGACGGAAGGCCCGCCGCCAGTCCCACAGGAACGGTGAAGGGAGCGCCAAAACGCTCCACTCGCGCAAAGCATGAGCGTTCAGAGCAAGGAGGGACCTATGAGAAACCAAGACCGTAAACCCCCGCAAATCCCTCTCATTATGAAAGTGATCGTTGGCGCTGTGGTTTTGCTGCTGCTGATCCCCCTGCTGATTTTCACCGCCCTGCCCAATATGTTTTTTGGCTATGGCAGCTCCGAGACGGAGGCCGTTACCCATATGACGGAACAAGCTATGACCATCGGCGGCATCTACACCAGCCTGGAGGACTTTGACGGCACACAGGTGGATTCCATTGTCACCAGCATTGCCAGTGAGTACGAAGAAAACGGAACCGCGATTGATAAAATCGAAGTCACCAGTGATTTTGAGGAGGAGGACCTCCTCTGGCTCATCGCCATCAACTCTGTGGCCCACCAACAGGACCTGGATACCATGAGCGCCGAGGATGTCCGCTCCTTCTGTACAGCGCACCTTGTTCTCACGCCCTCTCTGGACATTCTGACCGGGGAGGGCGACGCTGTGACCACGATATTAAAGATAAAGGTCCAAAAGCCGAACCCGGAGGCGCTCATGGACAGCCTGGGCTTTGACGGCGGTGCCAAGACCTGGGCGGGAGCTATGTTCGAGGTCCTGCGTGACAGCGACGCGCTTCATAAGTATAGTTCCTATTTTGAGGACTACCGCCCCAGCTATGAGGGGGATACCTCTTACGAAGGCGGCGGAAGCGATATCGAACATGGGGGAAGCCACGGAAGTGGGATTGATACATCCGGCTTTGTCCGCCCCGGCACGAAGAATAACCTGGATCTCGCCGCCTACGCGGTACAAGCCTGGGAAAACAACTGGGGCTATGTATGGGGAACCTACGGCAACATTCTGACGGAATCCCTGTTCGCCTACAAGCTGAAGCAGTACCCGGACGGCGTGGGGAAATACAAGGATTTCATCCGCGCCAACTGGCTGGGCCGCCGGACGGCGGATTGTATCGGGCTCATTAAAGGCTACGGCTGGCTGGACGCTTCCAGCGGCACGATCCGCTACGGCACCAATGGAATGCCGGACTACGGAGCCAATCAGATGTACCAGTCCGCAACAGAAAAGGGGCCGATGTCCTCCATGCCGGAGATCAAGGGCCTAGCTGTCTGGAAGCCTGGGCATATCGGCGTCTACATTGGAAACGGCTATGTTGTTGAGGCCATGGGTACCAAGTACGGCGTCGTAAAGACCGAAGCGGCGGGCCGGGGCTGGCAGGGCTGGTGCAAGATTCCTTATATCGATTACATAGAGGAGTAAACCATGGAATCCAAGACCCGCTTGAGAGTGCTGCGGCACCGCTATGGCCTGCTTATGACAGAACTTGGAACGGTGGCAGGACTCTCCAATCAATATCTCAGCCGGGCGGAGTTGGGGTATATTCAGGCTACGGAACGCCTGGAGAAACAACTGGGGTTTGCTATTGAAATCCTGATTGCCCGGCGGGAAAAGGAGCTCCAGTCTTTGAAGCAGGACTACGAAATTTATAAGGGCAGGCTTTTACGGCCTGTGGAGGATACGGAATATGACGAATGAAACCTACTACATTCCCACCAATTTTACCGACGCGGGGCGGGTGATGGGTTTGTTTGAGATCCGAAATCTGATTGAGGCAATTCTTCTGACCCTGCCCATTCTGTACCTGTGCCTTGTCTTTGTCCCACTGGCGCTGACGCCGAAGATCATCGTCACCCTCACGGTGCTGGTGCCTGTGGGCGGCTTTGGGCTGATCGGCGTCAGCGACGACAGCCTGACCCGGTGGCTGGGCTGCTGGTGGCGTTGGAGGAAGGGACGGAGAATCATCACATACCGAGGGGAGTGCAAAAAGAGATGAATGTAAAAGAACTGATTTTCGGCGGCGCGGTCAAGGCCACCGGCGGCGGCGGGGCCTACCGGGACAGTATTCAGGCGTGGCTTCCCATCAAAAACATCCGAGGGGGCGTGGTAGTGACCCGGGATAACCGCTTCATTAAAATTATGGAGGTCCTGCCTGTGAATATCTACCTGAAATCCGCCAATGACCGTCAGAATATTATCGCCAGCTATGCTGCCTGGCTGAAAATCGCGCCGGATAATATCCAACTGGAAGCCCGGACCCTCCCGGCGGACACCGCCGACTATGTGGAGCGGATGAAGGACTTTGCGGAACGGGAGGAAAACGAGTCCTGCCGGGAGATGATTGAGGACAATATCGCGGAAATCGGACAGGGCGTGGCCAGCGACGCTATCCGGCACCGTTTCTTCCTGATCTTCCAGTACGAGGCGCACATGAAGTCCAAGGGCCACAGCGTCGCTGCCATCATTCAGCGGCTGAACGAGGAGGCGGACACGGCCCGGCGGTATCTGGACGTGTGCGAACTGGAGGTGCTGGAGCCCCGGTACACGGACGATTTCGTTTTGAAGCTGCTGTACGAGATCATCAACAAGCGTACCAGCCGCCGGGTAAAGCTGCCGGAGGGTGTGTTTGATATGACCACGGCGGTGCATGGGATTTACGAGGAATAAAAAGGATGCCGCCAATGGCGGCATCCTTTGAAAACCTATGCAATTTCCTTTGCCGGGATGGCATTGTCATATAAGAATTTCGGAGAAATATCAATGTTCCCATTGTTCCATACGGTTACGCCGTAATCAATGTAGACCCCGTTGAAAACAGCCCTGTCCGCCAGCGGAGCAAAGGCGGGCTTTTCCAGCAGGGGTTTAAAATCAAAAACCTTCGCTTCACCTGTGCTGAACCGAAGCCACAGCTTGAAGTCCTCCATTGGCCGTACTCCGCTGATCTTGATGACCGGCTCCTTCTCGCCGGCATACGCGATACCATCTACGATATACATTCCCATCCTCCTTATCTCAGCGGGTCGATTTTACCAAACGGCACATTCTGCACTGCCTTATTCCATGCCATATACAGTTCTTCCTCATGGATAAGCGCCCACGCCTGAACCAGCTTCAGCTGTTTCACCGGCAGACTTCCGGCCAGAAGTTCCCCATCCACGCTGACCGACGCTTCATACTCGTTGTAATACACGTGGAAGTGGGGGCGGTGGTGCTGCGCGTCATCGCTGTAAAGCATTTTTATGACAATGTTGTAAAACCTGCAAAGTTCCGGCATAGAGCACGCCCTCTTTTCACCCCTTGATTCTAATTCCATTATACGCATTTTTCACACAAATTCAAGCCAAGGATGTGAGTCTATGAGTACCCTTTTGAAAAAGAAACCCGCGAAAGCGCTGGCCAGAGCCAAGAAGAAAAAGCCCGCCGCCCAAAAGGAGAGCCAGGAGAGGTTTTCCATCAAGCGATTGCTGATGGGCGAGGAGAAGCCGGACCTGACGGAGCTGGAATCCGGTTCCACTACCATCCTGGACATCCTGTCTCCCACGGCGGTGGACACCAAAAGCCGGGACTATATCGTGGTGGACGGCGTTTTTCATGCCTATCTCTATGTCACCGGCTATGGCTACGCCACCACCGTCGGCTCCTGCTGGCTGGCCCCGCTGGTGGAGGCCGGCGAAGGCGTCAACCTCAGTTTCATCTTCAAGCGTCAGCCGAAAGACAAAATTCTCTCCAAGATCGCCCAGACCACTATGGTCAATCGCTCCCGGATGCGGGATGTGGAGGACACCCGGTCGGACTTTGAGGAGCTGGACAGCGCTATCAGCTCCGGCCTCTACCTGAAGGACGTGATGAACCGCCAGGGAGAGGATTTCTACTATATGCACACGCTGATTGAAGTCGTTGCAGACGACCCGGAAACTCTGGAACAGCGGGTGACGGCGGTGGAAAAGCTCTGCGTTTCCATTGACATGATCGCCCGGCGCTGCGACTACAAGAATGAGCAGGCGTTCCTCTCGGCCCTGCCTCTGCTGGCTCTGGACCAGGACGTGGAACGGAAGTCCCGGCGAAACGCCTTGACCTCCGGCGTGGCGGCCGCGTTTCCCTTCGCCTCCTATGAACTCAGCGACCGCAACGGCATCTTTCTGGGGTTGAACCTCTACAACCGCTCCCCGGTGTTCCTGGACCCTTACGACGATTATAAGTACACCAACGGAAACTGCTGGATCGGCGGCTCCTCCGGCGCAGGCAAAACCTTCACCCTGCAATGTTTGGGCGGACGGCTCCGGCAGCAGGGGCGGCGGGTCATTTTCATTGTGCCGAAAAAGGGCCATGAGTTTCGGCCTCTCTGCGAATTGCTGGGCGGGCTGTACCTGCGAATGTCCCCGTCCTCCCGGGACTGCCCCAACATCATGGCAATCCGGCGGCGTTCCCTGGATTCTTACGCCGGTCTCCGGGATATGGCGGCGCGGGATGATTCTGTTCTTGCCGACAAAATCTCCCGGCTGATTATCTGGTACTCCCTCCAAAAACGGGACCTCAGCGACGAGGATAAGAACTACCTGGATTCTTCCCTGGTAGAGTGCTACCTTCGATACGGCATTACCTTCGACAACGCCACAATTACCGACGAAACCGGGGCCTTTGTGGAAATGCCCATCATTGCAGACTGGCATAAGGTTCTGGCGGAGAACCCGGAAACAAAGCACCTCTGCGTGCTTGGAATATTTCTCGCTTTTCTCATGCACCACGATCTTTTGGATGAACAGCCGCAGCAGTTCCGGGGTCAGTTCCGTGATGTCAGTGTACTGCTTGGCTTTTGCGATAAAGCGGTCAGTATTGGATACGGTATCCTTCAGCCGCTGAATGGAACTCTCCTTCTCAGGAATACCGGCGTCCAGACTGGCCCGCTCTCCTGCATAGCTGTCAGAGAGCATCTGAAACTGCTCCACCGAAATGTGGTTGAGGACCCGATCCTCATACAGTTTCTTGAAGATAGCATCCAGTTCCGCACTGCGTTTCCGCATCGCCGTCAATTCCCGTTCCAGTCTACGAATTTCTCGCTGTATCTCAGCGGACTGCTTGCTGCCAATGTATTCCGCAAACTCTCTGGTATGCTCCCTGGCCATCGCTGTCACCCGCCGCAGATCTTCCAGCACCACATCGTCCAGGATACACTCCCGAATATAGTGGGAAGTACAGGCGTCGGAACCTTTCCGCTTGTAGGTATAGCAGCTGAAATGATAGCGGGCCGGGTCCCTGCCGTGGGAGCGGTGCAGCACCAGCGTGTTTCCGCAGTCCGCGCACACCAGCAGTCCGGAGTATTTATCCTGTTCATCAAAATTATTGCGTCGGCGTTTGTTTTGCCGTACCCGTTGGACAATGTCCCAGATTTCCTGAGCAACCAATGCCGGATGGGTATTTTCAAACACCAGACATTCTTCTCTGGGATGTTCGATTCGCCGTTTATCCTTGTAGGACTTGGTGGAGTACCGCATGTTGATCGTGTTGCCCAGGTACACTTCATTTTCCAGCATCACACGGATCGTATCCCCGCTCCAATGGTAAGGAGCATCCAGATTTAGTCCGGTATGAGTCGTACCGTATTTTTGGTACACGTATGCAGCAGGGCAAAGGATTTGTTCTTTTTGCAGTTCCTTTGCGATTCTCATGGGGCCGGTACCAGCGGCACACATGGCGAAAATCCGGCGCACAACCGTTGCAGCTTCCTCATCCACCACCAGCTTTTTGTTGTCGGTTTCGTCCTTTCGATAGCCGTAGGGCGCTCTGGTTCCGATTCGTTCCCCGCGCTCCGCTTTAGCCCGCAAAACGGCCCGAACCTTGCGGCTTGAGTCCCGAACATACCATTCGTTGAACAAATTTTTGAACGGCATCAGCTCGTTGCTCTCACTGCTGTCGGTATCTACGTTGTCGTTGATGGCGATGTACCGGACGCCGAACATGGGGAACCGCTCTTCAATGTACAACCCAGTGTGAAGTTGGTTTCGGCCTAGGCGGGACAGGTCTTTCGTAATGATGATTCCGATTTCACCATTTTCCATGTCGGCCATCATTTGTTGGAAGCCCGGCCTTTGAAAACTGGCCCCGGAGTACCCGTCATCCACATAAAAACATGGGTTAGGAAAATGATGGTCACTCGCATACCGTTGAAGGATCATTTTTTGATTTTGAATACTGTTTGACTCGTTTTCTGTATTGTCATCCTGGCTGAGACGGCAGTACAGAGCGGTTTTCTTCTGGTTTGACGTTATCATCTTACCCTCCTTCGTTGGTCAAACCGTTCAGAGCATTGCGAAGCTATAATACTCCAAAACGGCCCGGATATCCAGCGCTTTTCCCAGACAGTGCCGGGATCAAGCGCACAGTTTTTCCTGTTGGATTTCCAGGTCGATCAGAGCTTTCAATTTATCTTCAGGCGAACAGTGTCCGTCTTTGGGGAATACGGATACCACTCGAATTGTTCTGCCGCAGGAAACCTGGATACGTTCCATCCTGATTTGCTGGTTGTCGTTTGGCTTATCTATGGTCGAAAACCTCCCTTCTTGACCGTTTCGCCAATTATGATTTTTATCCTGTAAGAACATATCCGATTATTTT
>NZ_CATMPS010000034.1:0-28104 GCF_950073225.1 uncultured Oscillibacter sp. | reverse complement strand
GCAGCGTACTATGCCTGCCAACCTCCTCCAGAGAAATGGTGGGGGCAAAAAAGCTGTAGGCGGTCTGGAGGATATACAGCTCCGAGGCAAAGAAAAACAGTCCGGGAAACAGCAGAAGTCCGATATAAGGCGTCTGGCTGTCCTCTGTCCAGGCCAGCAGCTTCAGTACAGCATAATAGCAGCCGGCGCACAGCACAAGAAACAGGAGCTGTGCCGCCAAAAACAGCAGATAAAACAGCGGACTGCCGATAAAGCGTGGAAAGAGCGCCGCCTCCACGGAGTTGATGATCCCGAAGGAGAGCTGTGAAATATAGAAGGACAGCACGGCGGCCAGCCAGGACACGGACCGCTGGTTTCCCATCCCATAGCGGCTGAGTCCGTAGAGCGCCAGCACACCCACGCCAACGGGGAGTGTCCCGTCAAGGGCGAGCCTGTCCGAGATAAGCTGAATCATACCCAGGATGAGAAAATAAACGGCAAAATACCATTTTTTCAGTTTCTTCCCGGTGAGGCGGCTGATAAAGACCATGTGCATCACCCCATGTCCCACAAGGAGGCAGAGACTGTCCAGAAGCAGAGCGAAATAGTCCATATCAGATACCCCTCTCTTTCATATAGCGTAAAAGGGCCTGGGTCAGCTCCCGCTCCCGCAGCCGGGAGGCGGGGATACGCTCCCCTTGGAACAGCAGGACCTGCCCGTCCTGACACCCCCGCACATAGTCCAGATTGACCAAGAAGCTGCGGTGGCACTTGAAAAAGCGCCCGTCCACCCGCCGCTCCAGATCCTCCAGCTTGTCATAGTAGTCGCTCACTGTCCCGTCACTTTTGTGGAGGTAGATTTTCCGGCCCAATACCTCGCAGTACACAATGTCCGAGAGAAGAACCACCTCGCAGCCGGTTCCCCTCTGAATCACGATGTCCTCGGCTGTCCTCTGTTTCAGGGAGCGGAGCACCCGATTCATTGTCTGTTTGAAGCGGGCGCTGTCCAGGGGCTTGAGCAGATAGTCGTATGCCTCTACCTGGAAAGCGTCGAAAACGAGCTCTTTCAGCACCGTCACAAAGACCAGCAGGCTGTGATCTCCCCGCTGGCGCAGCAGCTTGGCCGTTTCCATCCCGTCCGGATGCTCCATCTGGATGTCCAGAAAAATCACATCAAAGCGATCAACCGCATCCAGCAGGGCGCGGCCATCGGGAAAACTGCTGACTGAGTAAGCGGTGATTAGATTTTCTTTCATATAATCCGCAAGATGGCCGGCAAGCTCCTGAATCATCAACGGTTCATCGTCGCAGACCGCAATTTTTATCATGTTCACCACCACGCTTTTCTATCAGCTTATCAGATTAACAGAAGGAGAGCGGGGATGCAACCCCGATGTAATGAAATGCCGCGGGTATGTCATGAAATGTTTTCGCTCTAAAAAAGCCAGCGGAGCAACCGCAGCCGCCTCGCTGGCCTGAAGGGGAGATGGAGTTACAGTCAGATAATATCTCGTTTCTGATATACCTTTACCGCGATCTGATAGGAGATAAAGAACCAGACGGCGGAAATCGCAAGCACAATGTTAAAAGCTACGGCGGCCTGGCTGCTGGTCATCATCTTCGATATCATCATCATGTTCAAGGTGCTGAAGCTGCTTCTGGAGGTGGCGGAGCGTTATGTCATTCTGGCGGTGCTGTCCATTACAGCGCCGCTCGCCTTTTCCATGGGCGGCAGCAAAAGCACGTCGGAAATCTTCACGGGCTGGTGCCGGATGTTCGGCAGTATGTGTTTGCTGATGGTGACGAACGTCATGTTTTTCAAGATGCTTTTATCCGTGGTGTCAACCGTTCCCAGCGGCCTGGATGTGTTTCCCTGGATGGTGCTGATTGTCACCATTGTAAAGGTAGCGAAAAAGGCGGATGAAATCATCACCCGTATCGGCCTGAACCCCGCCATTACCGGCGACCGGGGCAAGGGCTTCGGGAGTGTGCTGGCCTACACGATGCTCCGCAGCGCCACGTCCAAGGTTATAAAGACCGTGGGTGCGGCGGCAACAGGCGGGGCCAGCGCCGCCGCCGGAGGAGCGAAAGCCGCGGCTGGCGTAGCTGGAGCGGCGGGGACAGCCGCGGCCTCCGGCGTGGCTGGCGCTGCTGGCGCGGCCTCCCGGGGAGGCAGACAGGCCATATCGGCGTCTATATCGGAAACGGCTACGTCGTCGAGGCCATGGGCACCAAATACGGCGTCGTGCGGACAAAGGTGGAGGGCCGGGGCTGGCGGGGCTGGTGCAAGGTTCCGTCTATCGACTACATAGAGGAGTAAGCCATGGAGAACAAGACCAACCTGCGGGCTTTGCGGCATCGGTATCATATTTCCCTGGCGGCGCTGGCCGCTCATGCCGGACTTTCCAAGCAGTATGTCAGCCGCGTAGAGCTTGGCGAAATTGCCGACACGCCCCTGCTGGAGGCGCAGATGGCCTCCGCCATAGAATTTGTGATTGCCGCCCGAAAGACGGAACTGCGGTCCTTGGAGGAAAACTACATGAACTATAAGGGACGCTTGCTCAGGGAGGAGGAACATCCAAATGAGCAATGAAACCTATTATATCCCTACCAACTTTACCGACGCTGGCCGGGTCATGGGCCTGTTTGGACTTCGCAATCTCATTGAGGCGGTTGTCCTGACCCTGCCCATCCTGTACCTGTGCCTGGCCTTTGTCCCGCTGTCCATGACGCCAAAGATCATCGTCACCCTGACGGTCCTGGTGCCCGTGGGAGGCTTTGGGCTCATTGGAATCAATGGCGACAGCCTCACCCGCTGGCTGGGCTCCTGGTGGCGCTGGCGGAAGGGACGGCGGCTCATTACCTACCGAGGGGAGTGTACGAAGAAATGAACGTAAAAGAACTGATTTTTGGCGGAGGGGTGAAAACCGCCTCCGGGGGCGGGGCCTACCGGGACAGCATCTAGGCGTGGCTCCCCATCAAGAACATCCGGGGCGGAGTGGTGGTCACCCGGGACAATCGCTTCATTAAGATTTTGGAGGTGCTGCCCGTCAACATCTACCTGAAATCCGCCAATGATCGGCAGAACATCATTGCCAGCTACGCCGCCTGGCTGAAGATCGCCCCGGACAATCTCCAGCTGGAGGCCCGGACCCTCCCGGCGGACACCGCTGACTACGTGGAGCGGATGAAGGGCTTTGCCGAACAGGAGGAGAACGAGTCCTGCCGGGAGATGATCGAGGACAACATCGCCCAGATCGGCCAAGGGGTAGCCAGCGACGCCATCCGGCACCGCTTCTTCCTGGTTTTCCAGTACGCGGCCCACATGAGGTCCAAGGGCCGCAGCACAGCCGCCATCATCCAGCGTCTGAACGAGGAGACGGACACCGCCCGGCGGTATCTGGACGTGTGCGAGCTGGAGGTGCTGGAGCCCCGGTACACGGACGATTTCATCCTGAAGCTGCTGTATGAGATCATCAACAAGCGCACCAGCCGGCGGATGAAGCTGCCGGAGGGTGTGTTCGATATGACCACGGCGGTGCATGGTATTTATGAGGAATAGTCAAGGGATACCGCCAAGCGGTATCCCTTGAGCACCTATGCCGCGCCTTCATCTGAAACGGCATGGTCATATAAGAACTTCGGAGAAATGTCGATATCCCCACCCATCCATACCGTTACGCCGTAATCAATGTAGACTCCATTGAATACGGATTTATCCGCCAGCGGAGCGAAAGCGGGCTTTTCCAGCAGAGGCTTGAAATCAAAAACCTTTGCCTCGCCGGTGCTGAACCGCAGCCACAGCTTGTAGTCCTCCATTGGCCGGACGCCGCTGATTTTGATAACCGGCTCCTTCTCTCCGGCATACGCGATACCGTCTACAATATACATTTCCGCCCTCCTTACCGCAGCGGCTCTATTTTGCCGAACGGCACATTCTGAACCGCTTTGTTCCATGCCATGTACAGCTCTTCCTCGTGGATGGCCGCCCAAGCCTGGACCAGCTTCAACTGCTTTACCGGGAGGCTCCCGGCCAACAACTCCCCGTCCACACCGACAGACGCCTCGTATTCGCTGTAATACACATGGAAGTGCGGCCGGTGATGCTGGGCGTCGTCGCTGTAGAGCATTTTTATAACGATATTGTAGAATATGCAAAGTTCCGGCATGGGCACGACCTCTTTTCATTCCTCGTTTCTAATTCCATTATACGCATTTTCCCCATAAATTCAAGCAAAGGATGTGAGTATATGAATACCCTTTTGAAAAAGAAACCCGCGAAAGCTCCGCCGCCAAGGGCGAAAAAGAAAAAGCCCGCCGCCCAAAGGAACAGTCAGGAGAAGTTTTCCCTCAAGCGCCTGCTGATGGGCGAGGAAAAGCCGGACCTGACAGAGCTGGAATCCGGCTCCACCACCATCCTGGACATTCTCTCCCCTACTACTGTGGACACCAAGAGCCGGGACTATATCGTGGTGGACAGTGTGTACCACGCCTACCTCTATGTCACGGGCTACGGCTACGCAACCACCGCCGGCTCCTGCTGGCTGGCCCCATTGGTGGAGGCAGGGGAGGGTGTGAATCTCAGCTTCATTTTCAAGCGCCAGCCCAAGGACAAGATTCCCGAACTGGCGCAGTCCTATCATAAAGATGCAATCCAGAGGCGGCTCCGTCTGGCGGGTTTGATTCTGACAGCCTACAGAGGTTACGTTGACCCGTTCACGACAACAGCGGAAAACCTTCTTCACTCCCCAAGCCTTTTTCTATCCGCCGTCACCAGAAGCCGGGGCGCAAATCCCTGGGGCAGTACCCGCATTGCGGCGATTGCCCGCCTGGGGGACCTGCTCTGTGCCGCGCACTACGTCTGCCCCGGTATCGGCAAGATGGCCCTGACGGACGAACTGCACACCTTCACCAACCAGACCGCCCGCTTCCGGGATGCCCGGCGGGCGTTCCTCTTTGCCGGGGAAAGCTACGGCGATATCCTGGCGGAGCTGGAAGCCTCCGAGCCAAGGACTCATGACGTGGACTTGCTGCTGCCGGGACAAAAACCCTGCGCCTACTTCGTCATTATCTCCGCCCAGGACAGCGCCTACCGCTTCCTCAGCTCCCTGTTCTTCTCCCTGGCCCTGCCCAGGCTTTCCGACTATGCCCGGCTTCATGGGAAGAACGGCCGTCTGCCCGTTCTGGTGAACTTCTGCCTGGACGAATACTGCAACATCGGCTACATGGACGGGATAGCGGACGCACTGAACAGCATCCGGGGCTTCAACATGAGCTGCCAGGTGGTGGTGCAGAGCCTTTCCCAATGGCAGGAAAAGTACCCCGGCAAGGAGTGGGAGAACCAGCTGGCTACCTTCGACCAGACTCTCTATATGGGCTGCAACGACCTGACCTCGGCGGAGTACATCTCCAAGAAATGCGGCAAGGTGACGATCTCCGTTACCAATAACCAGATGCCGCTCATGCCGCTGTTCTCTCCCGTCTACACGTCCACCCGGCCCTATTCCCAGACCCGGAGCAATACCCAGAGGGACCTGATGCTGCCAGACGAAATCCTGCGCTTGGACCGGCGCCAGTGCATCGCCCTGTTTCAGGGGCACAAGCCCGCCCTGCTGTACAAGCTGGCCCCGGAGGAGCTGCCGGGATATGACACGCTGAAATCCTGCAAGGTCATTGACTACACCCCGGAGTGGAAGCGGCGGGAGGAAGAACAGGCGAAAACCGCTCCGGCCTCCCCTCCAGCGCCGGAGCCGCAAGAGAACGTCCCTACGCCGAAAGAAGCTCCGCAAGCCGAATCCCCGCCAGCGGCCTTCCCGGAGTATGACATCCCGGATATGAAGCAGGGAGGCGGTCTGGGCATGGTGGAAATTGAGGCCGTGCGGGACAGCGGCGATGAAGACGATGACAGCCCGCCGGGGAGGTAATCCCGGCGGGCTGTACTCAAATCATTTTACTAAAGTCCCTTCGGCTGTATAAGATTCGCCGGACCTCCATGACATTGCCTATGACTACATAGAAGATTGTGAAGTTCCGCACCTGGATGCGGTAGTAGGGATACTGCCGTTCCTTAGCGGAGCGGTAGGGCTCAAAGGACTCCACGCAATGCAGCCGCTCCTGTATCGCGGCCTCAATGGCATCCACCAGATTTTCGGCGGCTATGGGATTCTGGAGCCGGAACGTGATGTAATCCACGATCCCGTTCAAGTCCTCCTCGAAGAGCGGGAGTATCCGCAGTTCATAACGCCTTCCGCCCACGGATACGCCCCCTCACTCGGCTGAAAACCTCTTCGCCGGAATAGCGGGTATCGGAAAGCCGCGCCGCCCGGTCCGCCTCATCCAGGGCGATTTCCACGTCGTCCGTCAAGGCGGCGTACTGCTCCAGGCTGAGCAGCACCATGGAGCCGTATCCGTTTTTGGTGAGGAATACCGGCTCCCCGCTTTTCAGAACGGTTTCCTCAATTTCCGGGTACTTGTTCCGAAGGTCGGAAACGGGCCGAATGTGCATCATAACACCACCTCGCTTTTCTATCTGTATTCTATCATTATTTTATCAGAATCACAAGACTTTTATTTTGACAGGAGGTGCGCCCATGAGGGCCGCAGAGATGAAAGAACGTCCGAATTTCCCCTTGATGCGGCAGACGGATATCCAGAGTATTTACCACATGCAGATGCCCCGCTGGCTGTTCTCGGACCCCAGGTATGCGGACATGAGCTTGGACGCCAAGGTGGCCTATACCTTTCTCCTGAACCGCTTTCAGCTCTCCCGCCGGAACGGCTGGACCAACGAACGGGGAGGACCAGATCATCAGCGCTATCCGTTTTGGCGGATACCCGGAAATGGTCCGGGCCATGTCCGACGCAATCTATGGCGGCGCTACAGTGGAGGCCGTTCAGAGCGAGGGCAGTGTGTCCCTAAAAAGCAGGCCCAAGGGCTACCAGCGGCAGCTTTCCCACGACGGTCCGTATGCCGCCGCAACCCTTATGGCCAGCGATGATATGCAGCCTGCGGAGCCCCCCGGGGATTCCGATGTCCCGGAGAAGGACAGCGCCCAGGAGAAAGCCCAGGACAAACTTGACCGGCAAAAGCAGCCCCGCAAGTGCTATATCTTCTGCCCCGCCGGGGACCGGGACCGGCTTTTTGCGGAGTTGGACCGTAAGACTGCCGCGCCGCTGATTCCGGCCTTCCGGGATTATGTACTGGAGGCCCTGATTAGCCGGGGCAGTTTGCGGCCGCTGGAGGTATATTCCATCAAGGAACGCCTGGACGCCTGGGTACTGGACCTCCTGCCGGAGGACCGGAACGTGGTGGAGGTCCTGGAGCAGGGTCTTGCCGACGGCAGCATCGCCATTCCCGGCGGAGGTCCCAGCCAGCCGGACGGCTTTGAGGATGTGACGAACGTCACCAGCTACCTCAACACCTTCGGCGTCACGGTGGCGGACCGCATCCGGGACCAGTTCCGGCCCCTGTTTGACCCAGCGTCGGAGCCTCTATCAGAGGAGGTGCTGGCCGTCAACGACTACATCCAGTCGAAGGCCGGATACTCCCTCTACGACGCCCAGCTCGCCGTGGCGGAGACCGTCAAGCGCCAGCTGGACCGCAAGGGTGCCGCGCTTATTATTGCGGAATGTGGGTCCGGCAAAACGAAGATCGGCTCCACCGCCTTGGGCGCGCTGTACGGCTTGTGGGCCTCCCAGCGCCGAAAAGGCGTGGAAAAGACCTTCAGCGTCGTCATGTCCCCCTCCCATGTCACCCAAAAGTGGGTCCGGGAGATTGGGGAAACCCTGCCGGACACCTATGCTATGGTTGTGCGGAGTATCACGGACCTGAACCGCCTGTATTCCATGTACCAGGAAGGAGACAAGAGCGTTTACGCGGTCCTCAGCAAGGAAAAGGCCCGGGAAACGGCTACGCCTACGGGCGAGGGGAAAAATACTCCCTGGAGCTTGGCAGCGACATTTCCAGGGCCCTTACCTCGGAACTGGCCATGCTGGCTTCTCCCAAGACCATGCCGCTGTTCCTGCAAAAGTATCAGCGGAAGCAGATCAAGCAGTACCAACGCCGGGAGCCCATCTATAAGGGCATGGGGGACATCATTTGCTGTCTGGACGAATCCGATTCCACAGAGGGAGACCCCGCCGCCTGGGGCAAAGCCGTGGCGCTGACACTGCTGGAGATTGCCGCCAGTGGAGGACGTAATTTCGCTCTGGTTCATTTCTCCAGCCGTGGCCGGTGCCAAACAGATCTGTTCCGGTCCGGTATGTACTCCATGGACGATAAAATGAAAGCGGCCGAAACGTTCCTCGGCGGCGGCACGAGCTTTGAAACACCTATGTGGGAATCCCTGCGGCTTATGCGGGAGGAAGGCTTTGAAAATGCCGATATCGTGTTTATCTCTGACGGAGAGTGCGCAATGCCGGAGCATTTCCTAAAAGAATTGCGGCAGGAACAGGCGGTGCGGCGCTTTACGATCACCGGCGTTCTTCTGGACCGTTGCAGTCCCGGCATGGATTTCAGCTTGCGGAATTTCTGCCAGAATATCTACCGCACCAGCAAGCTGGCAGGAGAGGATATTGTACGGGAACTGGTTCGCAGACGGGTTTGAGAATTTGAGAGCCGTCCTCCCCCAATCCTCTTTCGGAGCTTACCGGAAGCTATCCCTCATGTTTGAACCCTTGCGCAGAGGGCATGATTATGGTAAGATAAGGCCAGGAAAACGGAGGTGATACCCGTGGCCTATGAGAAAATCCTTACCTGGTGGCGGGAGAAGCGCATCCGAACCGCTGCGGACATTGCCCTGGAAATGAACGGCAACGGAGCGGCGTTCATCTACCATTCCGCCAAAATCGAAAATGATCGTATCACCTACCACGACACCCGGGAGATTTTCGACCACGGCGGTGTCAGCGGCTATACGGGCGATGTGCGGTCCCTGTTTGAGATACAAAATTCCGTGGCGGCCTATCATCGGATGATGGACGCTTTCGAGAAGAGGGAGGCTTTGGATCAAGCGTTGCTGTGCGAGTTCCAGGGTCTTTTGACCCAGGGCACCTATGACACCCTGCGCTACCAAAAGGGGGAGCGGCCCGGAAGCTATAAGAAAAACGACTATGTGACCGGTCCCCAGGAGGTAGGCGCTCTGCCGGAGGATGTGCCTGTGGAGCTTGGTGAGCTTCTGGCGGAGCTGGAGAACATCAGACCGGAGCAAGCGCTGACGGCGGCGGCGTATTTCCACGCCAAGTTTGAAAACATCCATCCCTTTGCCGATGGCAACGGCCGCACGGGACGGCTGCTGATGAATTACCAGCTTTTGCTGTGGGACCATCCGCCCATCATTATCCACGAGGAGGACCGGCGGGACTACTACGCAGCCCTGGAGCGATTTGACAAGGCGCAGGACTTGGATGTCCTGACGGCTTTCCTGAAAGAACAGACCGTGAAAACGTGGAGCGCCCGGTTTGAGCGGGCAAACAGAGCTTAGGATAGAGCGGCAAAGGCGTTATGCTTTTGCCGCTCTATTTCTTTTCTGAAAACGATCCAAAAATCCGCTTGTCTGCCTGGAACGGGGTATGCTATGATAAAGCTGTTGAGTACAGTCCAAAACCGGAGGTGACAGGATATGGATGGACGAACCTATCTCGCCATAGATCTCAATAATGCCGAGAAAAAAGAAATGCCGATATAATTTGGAAACACCTCAAATAAATGAGGAATTCTAAAAAATATCGGCATTTCATTTTAGGACAATCCGTAGAGTTGCTTGATAATCTCGCTATTATCCTTGTATTTAAATTTCTCGTCATCTGCGAATACCGAGTTTTCTTTTGTGGAAATCTTCTTGACGGCAGCCCGCTTCATCTCAGTAGTAGCATTCGCATAAATCAGGGAGGTTTCCATTTGAGAGTGTCCAAGCCATTGGGCAACCATCTCCAGCGGCATCCCGGCCATGTACAGATGCATAGCTCGGGTGTGACGAAACAGATGAGGATGAATATGAGGGATGGAAGACATCTGATTTCTGGCTTTAGCACCGTATTTTTCAACGAATCGTTGAACGTTATCACTGGACATCTTTACAGGAATTCCGTTCCGTATAGTGTAAAATAGGTAGTCGTCTTGGGTTGCGTTTCTATGGAAGTGGGCGCAATATGCTTTGAACATTTCAATCAATTCATTTGAAATCGGAGTAGCACGGAACTTGTTTCCCTTTCCAATCACATGAAGTTGGGCAGCGCCGTTCTTTATAAAAAAGTTCCTCACTCTTAAGTCTAATATTTCCTGAACTCTGCAGCCGCTGTCATAGAGCAGATACATGAAGAATTTGTCTCGTATCCCAAGCCTCTTGCTGGTATCTGACTGTGACAGAACCAGTTTCATTTCTTGGACGGAAAGATAGTGGACTTCATCTGCACATTCTTTTGGAAATCCCTTTATCTTTTGTATGGCGGATAATTCAGCAAGTCGTAAAACGTCTTCTCCCATAAGGAAACGGCAAAATTTCCGCATATGAACTAGTCGCAAATTTGCGGTGGGTGCTTTATTTTTTCGGTTGGATATGAGCCAATCCATAAAGGCCACGATGTTCTTCGTTGTAAAATCCAATGATGTAATATCGCTCAGTTCTTTAGCAGATACCTCTTGCAAAAAGTCTAAATATAAATTCAGGGTATAGCGATATGCCGCTACGGTATTGGGACTGTCCTTTTTAATGATGGGCAAATGTTCTGTTAAGAACTCCCGGATTTTTTCAAACAGAGCAGGATCTTTAATCTTTTTCATGCGGAACCTCCTCTGTCGCATAGATCTCGTTGAGTATGTCCCAATCAATCCCAGGGGAAGCCTTTAGCCGTTCAGGAAGAAGATGCACGTAGTACAGAGTTTCCTCCAAACTCACATGTCCCATGTAAGCACTTAAAAATGGTATGAGTGCCATGACATCTCGTTTCTCATCGACCCAGCGCATAAGTGCTCTCGTAGCAAAGCTATGACGGAGATCATAAGGACGAGGAAACGATTTACCCTTTGAAATTCCACTTCGAATGCAGGCTCTTCTAAACCGGTTTCTTGCCCATGTTGTAGAAAATTTGCCTCCATCCCAGTGCTGGAAAAACCACTCCTGATTTCCCGCGAACCGGTCATAGTTGGCGCAAAGTATTTGCATATCTTCGGAAATTACTATGTGTCGTTCCTTGCCCCGTTTGGATTTTCGGATAAAAACGTCTCCGGTTCTTAAGTCAACATCTTCTGTCCTGAGATTCAACGGTTCATTAGGGCGCATCCCGCAGCACAATTCCAATCTGAACAGCACAGGGAGAATCCATTCGGCATAAGATCTGGCACATGGCTTTACACTGTCGAGAGAATCAAACAGTTGGCGTAATTCCCCGTCTGTGAAGATATAGGGCTGGTATCGCTGAACTTTAATGTTATACTCTTCTGTGGGGACAAACGCTTTTTGTCCAATAGCATTCAAGTAACGTGTAAAATGCCGAATATTGATTATAATATGCTTTCTGGTGTTGTCAGTGGCAAACTCTCGCACTAACAGCCAACTGTCAAGCATTTCTTGTGTAATTTCATGCGTATCAGGAAATTTGCAGGAACAATGTTTAAGAAACGAGAGAACTTGAGATGGCCCATACGTTTTTGCGTCATATCCAAGGGATACCTTGAGGTTGATCATATCGTGGTATGCGGTCTCCATTTCAGCCCAGAAACTCAAATCCCGTCACCGCCTTTCTTAAAAGTGCAGCAAGATGGAAATTGAATATCCGCATAAACACCTTTTGAGATGGGAACCTCAGAAAAGTCTGCGGAGCACAGTGCGGTTTGCGTTCTATTAAAGCTAAGATAGGCTTTTCCAGATGACATATCACTATGTCCAAGCATCTGTGAAATGGATGTAACAGGAACCCCCACGTCTGCAAGCTCTGTTCCAAAAGCACGACGCAAGCTGTGAAATGCACGATAGGGCTTCTTCTCAACACCCGCTAACCGACAGTATTTGTCAATCATGTAATCTAACGGGCTTGTACTCGCGATACCGGTATATACCGGATAGGCTCGAATAAACACATGATTATCTTTACATTTCGGCCGTTCTTTCAAAATATAATCAGCAATGGCGTTGAGAGTCTTTCCGTTAAGTGGGGCGGCAATGGGTTTCCCGGTTTTCTTCTGTACAATTCGCAATTCCTGCCTTTCCCAGTCGATATCCAGCAGTTTCAGATTTCGGATATCAACGCAGCGAAGGCCGGAATTGAACGCCAGCAAAATGATTGCCCGGTCACGGAGCGGAGTTTTTGAATTTGAATCAATTACCGACAGCACCAGATTGATTTCATGCTGGGTATAGGGGAGAATTAAATGGATTAGGGCTGTTTGGGGACGGAAAACACTCAGGTCAGTTTTGATATTGGCTAACTGGTGATCATTCAAATATGTTGCTGTAATTCTTAAAGCTCGCATGACTACCGTCATATTATTCTTGTTTGTTTTTGCGGCCTCATAAATGAAGTCAATAAAATCTCTATCGCCTATCTGGGTACTGCTCTTATTTCGCCCTTGCAAGAAGCAGAAAAAATGACGTATCGGAACCGATAGCCTCTTTTTATGCCCATCTGTCAGATCTGTGCTTTGCAAAATTGCTTCGGTGAGTTCCTGGTAAGATTTGTTGGGCCTATACCGCCGTGCATCTTTTATTATGGAGAAATCCACTTCTCCAGTGGTCACATAGGAATGGACACGAAACGATGCTGTTACAAATGAACGGTAGAATTTTCTGCTGATTTCCCCTCCTTCATACCTTACTCGCTGGCATTCACATAAGCTTTCCAAGAGTTCATCTGAACAAAACTCAGTATCATGCTCATAATGCCAGTTGATGATGGGATGATAGACGCTCCAGCTAATTTGCTGTATGCTGGACTCCTTAAGACCTTGGTCACGCAGTGCGTCCAGCACACCATTTACTGCATCTTCTATCTTTTGCAAAATTTTCACCCCCTGTTATATTTGGTGCTCCCAGTATAACAGGTAATGCCGATATTTTTTAGAAAACTTCTCTCATTTGAGGCTTTTCCAAATAATATCGGCATTTCTTTTTTCTCGGCATTATTCAGATCACAGGCGATATAAGTCCGGTCCGCCACTGGTTCCGCCTCCCCGGCGCAAAACTTTGTTCTAGTCCTATCATAGCATACCCAGTCCGGCTGAGACAAGCCAAAAATCTATCAAAGGAGAATCGCAGGAAAATGAATGTCATTGAATTTGACCACCGGAAACCCTCTGCGGACGATCCCCGCAAATTGGAATACGCGGGCCAGAGGACCGCCGCCGAGGTATTCGAGGAGCTGAAGCACCGCCTGGAAAGCCAGGGTTACCTGCCCGACGAGTATTTCCTCCTGGACAGCTTCTGGGAAAATGGACGGGAGATCCCCCAAAGACGCCGGTATCTTCTGCACCACCGACTACGGCGGCAGCGAGGGCGTCTATCTGGACGCATACCTCAAGTGGTATGATAAAGGCCATGAAAAGAGCGTTACACAAAAATTCTTCACTGGCAAAACTCTCGGCGAAAACGGAAATGATCTGGACCGGATGTTCCTCATCTCCTCCGCTATTACGAAAGCCTTTCACGGCGATCATGCCACTCACGCCCGGTACATGAAAATCAGAGGAGTGGAGGAAGATACAGGCGGCAGAGTGGTCCATCTCAGTCGGCAGGAGGAGAAGGTCATCATCGATGCGCTGGTGGAGCAGCGGGAGCGCCAGGAGCAGGCCATGTCCCAGACCGAACAGCTCCTGCGGCGCATGACCGGCAGCATCACCGCCTATATGGACACAGTGGGACAGCGTCCCCTGCGGCTCGATGATTATGACCGGGCGGTGCTGGCAATCCGGGACGGGGAGCTGAGCGCCTTTCAAACGCTCCTTCCTAATCTCAAGGACCGCGCGCACGACCTTCTGATCGAAGCGGCTGGACGCCCTGGCATAGTGGCGGTGCTCTCCCCCATCATTCTGGTGATTGCCTTCCTGTGCGCCCTGGCCTCCGGCTCCGCCACGCACAATATCTCCGCCGCCGAGCTGTGCTTTTACGGCGGGGAACTCCCGGCGGATACTCCCGAGGAGTACCGGACCTACATTGAGGATATGCGGACCAGCTTCGGTCTGTTGGACGGCTTCATCTCCACGGCGGACGGAAAAACAGAGGAAGAAAATGGGAGTGAACACAACCATGACAAATCAAGACATCTTCAGCAAAGATGAAACTTATGTCGCTCATACCTACAACCGTTTTCCCGTTGCCGTGCAAAGCGGTCATGGAGCTACCGCAAAAGATTTTGATGGAAAGGAATACATTGATTTCGGCAGCGGGATTGGCGCAAATTCCCTGGGGTTCTGCAATGAAGAGTGGGTAAGGGCAGTTACGGAACAGCTCAAACTGGTGCAGCACACCTCAAATCTGTTTTATACCTCGCCCGATGCTCTGCTGGCAGAGCGCCTATGCCAAGCGACCGGATACTCTAAGGTTTTCTTTTCCAATTACGGCGCAGAGGCCAATGAGGGCGCAATTAAACTGGCCAGGAAGTATGGAAGGGACAAAAAGGGTTATCGTTGCAACCAGATGATTACCCTCCGCAATTCTTTCCATGGAAGGACTATTACAACTTTGGCGGCTACAGGCCAGGATTCATTTCACCAGCACTTTTTCCCCTTCACAGAGGGATTCCGCTATGTTCCAATCAACGAACAGCGGGAGTTGTTGGATGCGCTCGCGCTGCTGGATGCCCTGAACGATTCTATATGCGGCATTATGATCGAACTTGTTCAAGGCGAGGGCGGCGTGACAGTGATGGAACGGGAGTATGCGCAATACGTTGAACAAATCTGTAAAGAGCGTGATATTTTATTGATTGTGGATGAAGTGCAGACGGGAATTGGTCGAACCGGCACTTTCCTCTGCTGTGAGCAATACCATATCCATCCTAACATCATCACCCTCGCAAAAGGACTGGGCGCCGGACTTCCGATTGGCGCGGTTCTTATGGACGAAACGGTGGGAGAGATTTTTCAGCCCGGCCAGGATGCCTTGGATTTCCTGCCACTCTCTTATATTGGCGTCGTCTGCCCGGTTCTGTTTTTCCTTTTTTCGGACCGGGAAGTTCGCGGGGCCGACGATGAACACCGAGGGGCAGCGGGCGGCGATGGCGTAGCCATGATTGAGGTTCTCCGCCAGCTTACGGGCGTAGGTATCCAGAAGGCGGTCAATCTTTTCGTGGTACATGGGGTCCACACGGCTCTTCTGAGCCTCGGCGATAGCGGCGGCCTTGTCTACCTCCTGGCGGTAGGACGCCGTGGCGGAGCCGGGCTTGTAGTCGTAGAAACTGCTCATTTCTTTGGCCCGGCGGGCGGCGGTTTCGTCGATGGGGTAGTAGGTGGGCATAGAGTTCAGCTCCTTTATCGTAGATTTGCTGGTAGAGTATCAGCAAGAGTATCACAAGGCAGTTGGTATAGCTATTCATTATTTCTAACCAATTTCAGGCGAGATTTTCGGTTAAAATGTGAAGTGCTCTTTTGGGCGCAAAAAGGGCGCCGGGCTGTCAGGCTGTGCATAGCCAACAACTCCGGCGCTGAAATTTCGTGTAATATGCTCTGGTGAAAAAGCGGTGATGAAGGCGGCTGAAAAAGGGCGCTGGCGCTTAAAAAGCCGTTTGTCCGCAAAAGGGGGGGAGTTCGAACCCCTCCAGTCGTGCGAAAACCCTGAAAATATCCATTTTGCGGGATTTTGAAATCCCAAAAAACAAAAAGGTGAAACAATTGGTACTCTAAGCGTTCAGCCTAAAATATCCAGATTGTTTCACCTTTATGGTCCGAGTGGCGAGACTTGAACTCACGACCCCTTGACCCCCAGTCAAGTGCGCTACCAACTGCGCTACACCCGGATATTTACGCTCACTCATGTCAGCTTGTATAGATTAGCACACTTCGCCAGAAAATGCAAGACCTATTTTTAAATTTCTTTTGAAAATTTTTCCCCCCTCAAATTCAGGAAGCTTTCCCTCCTCAACAGCGGACCCGCCGCCGGAATAGCCCGCAAGACGGTGGATCGACCACTTTATTCTGAAGTCCTCCCCCTAACGAAACATCCCCGGAAGGCAGAACGGCGCCTGTCCTCCCCTATAAAAAAGCCAGCGCCCGGTGCCCACGCCGGGCGCTTCAAGCGTTTTCCATGGCCCGCGCCCTGCTTACAGGCCGTACCCCATGATATTCTCGGCGCAGAGCACGTCGATACGTCCCTGAGCCCTGGCAGGGTCCGGCTGAATCCCCTTTCGCAGCAGGTCCCGCAGCAGCAGCAGGGGCAGCGCTCCTTGCTGCACCATGTCCTGGGGAATGGTGAAATCCACGCCGCCATCCAGCAGCAGCCGCCGGATTCCCTCGTTGATATCATGGCAGACCACACGGATTTCCCCCTTTCGGCCCGCCGCCCGGATCGCCTCCACACAGCCGGACACGTTGAGGTTCGCCATGTAGACTCCGCCCAGCCCCGGATGGGCCGCAATGGCCTCGCCTACCACAGAAACCGTTGTGCCATAATCGTTAAAAGTCTCCGCGACTACAATCTGTTCCGGGGCAAAGCCCAGCTCCGCCATGCGCTCTTGAAAGCCGCCCAGCCGCTGGCGGTGCCCGTCGAACTTTAAATTGCCCACCGTCGCCAGCACGACGGCGTCCCGGGACACGCATTTGCTCATCAGCTCCGCCGCCACCCGGCCCGCCCGGCGGATGTCCTGGCCCACGAAGCACACCCGGCCGCTTTCCGGAAGATCCGAATTAAACGTGACGCAGGGAATCCCCCGCTCCGTCAGCTCCGTCACCCGGTCCTGGACCGAGCGGTCGTTCAGCGAGCAGAGGGCCAGGCCCTTGCAGCCCTCCGCCTCCAGCTCGTCCAGCAGAGTCAGCGCCTCCTGGGGAATATCGGTTTTGCAGTGCCGCACCAGCACCCGGACCCGGCCGGCGGACAGCTCCTCCCGGACGCTGTCAATACCCCGCTCCACGTCCGCCCGAAACTGCCCCTCTTCGCTGGGCAGAAGAACCCCCAATTTCAGCGTTTCCAGGGAGGCGGCCATCTGCCGGGCGTGGGCCTCCCGGGGAGACACGTACCCCGTCTCGGCAATGGCGGCCAAAACCCGCTCCCGAACGTCCGCCCGCACATAAGAGCGGTTGTTCAGCACCCGGTCCACCGTTCCCCGGGAAACGCCCGCCAGCGCCGCCACCATTTGGATTGTCGCCCTCTTCCCCATGCTGATTCCTCCCCAATATGTGCAGTGCACAGTATGTGACGCTTTTATGATAGCACAGCTCTTGTGGATTTGCAAAAGAAATTTTCGTCCCTTTTGTAAAATCCGCTGATTTCTTTTCAATCTTCCCCCAAAATGGAAAAAGGGGTTGACAGCCGGGCCCGGCTTTGCCATAATGTGTGTAAAGGCACACAACGAATAGCACATAATAAAGCACATATAGGAGGCAGCGCTATGAACTTTCAAAAATCAGCCTGCATTGAGCCCATGTACAGCGAGCTTCCCTTCCTGGAGCGGTTCCAGGCCGCTAAACAGGACGGCTTCGAATTCGTCGAGTTCTGGAGCTGGACGGACAAGGACCTGGACGCGGTGAAGGCGGCGGCGGAACGGGCCGGGATCGGCGTCTCCGGCTTCAACGGGGACGCGGAACTCTCCCTCATCGACCCCAGCCAGAAGGAGGCCTACCTGGCCTTCCTCCGCCGGTCCGTGGAGGCGGCTAAGAAGGTGGGCGCCCGGTCCGTCACCATCCACTCCAACGGCCTGGGGGACGGCGGCATGGTCATCGACCATTATGATGAACTCAGCGACACGGTAAAGCTCTGCACCATGTTCGGCACCCTGAAAGAGTGCGCCAAAATCGCGGAGGAGAGCGACATCTCCATGAACCTGGAACCCCTGAACGTCACCACGGACCATGTGGGCAACTTCCTCCAGACCACTCGGATGGCCGCTGAAATGACCCGGCTCATCGGCTCCCCCAAGCTGAAGGTGCTCTATGACGCCTACCACATGCAGCTCAACGAGGGCAGTCTCTGCGACAACATCCGGGCCTATGGGGACCAGTTCGGCCACATCCATGTGGCGGACGCCCCGGGCCGCCACGAGCCTGGCACTGGCGAGATCAACTACGCCAATGTGTTCGCCTGCCTGGAGAAAACCGGCTACACCGGCTTGATCGGGTTTGAGCTTATGCCGAAGACCTCCACCGCTGAGGCGGTAAAAGCAATCATGAAACTTTAAATTCCATATTCTAAGAAGGAGAGACGTACATGAAAACCATCAAAATCGGCATCATCGGAGCGGGCCGCATCGGCCGGGTCCACGCGGAGAACATCGCGAAGTTTGTCCCCGAGATGGAAATCAAGACCATCGCCGACCCTTACATGAGCGAAGAGACGGTGGAGTTCCTCCGGCGCCTGCGCATCCCCAACATCGTCAAGGACGCGGAGGAAATTCTGAAGGACCCGGAAATCAAGGCGGTCGTCGTCTGCTCCCCCACGGACCTCCACGCGGAATACTCCATCAAGGCGGCCGAGGCCGGGAAGGACGTGTTTGTGGAGAAGCCCGTGGACTACCGCATCGAGCGGGTGAAGGAGGTCATCGCCGCGGCGAAGAAGGCCGGAGTCAAACTCCAGGTGGGCTTTAACCGCCGCTTCGACCACAACCATCGGGCCGTCTATGAGGCCGTCCGGGCAGGCAAAGTCGGCAAGGTGAACCTGGTGAAAATCAGCTCCCGGGACCCCGAGCCCCCCACCATCGACTATGTGAAGGTCTCCGGCGGCATCTTCTACGACATGATGGTCCACGACTTCGACATGGCCCGCTTCCTGGCGGGCTCCGAGGTGACGGAGGTCTTCGCCTACGGCGGCGTGCTGGTGGACCCGGCCATCGGCGAGGCGGGGGACGTGGACACCGCCGTGGTGTCCCTGAAATTCGAGAACGGGGCCATGGGCGTCATTGACAACAGCCGGAAGGCCGTCTACGGCTACGACCAGCGGGTGGAGGTCTTCGGGTCCGAGGGCGCGGTGATGGATGAAAACGACACCCCCAATAACGCCACCTACTACGGGGCGGACGGAACGTCCTCCAGCCCCTGCTACAAAATCATGTGGGACCGCTACACCATGGCCTTCGCCGCCGAGCAGAAAGCCTTTGCCGAGGCGGTGCTCAACGGCACGCAGACCCAGGTCACCGGAGAGGACGGCCTGGCCCCCATCCTCATCGCCGCCGCCGCCACGAAGTCCCTCAAGGAGGGGCGGCCCGTCAAGCTCAGCGAAATCACGCAGTAAGTCCCCCATTCAGAAAGGAACGAGGTTTACTATGATGAAACAGCGTATAGCCGCCCTGCTCCTGGCCGGTTTGATGCTCCTCTCCCTCTCCGCCTGCGGCGGCGGCGGCGATTCCTCCGCCGGCGGCTCCTCCGGGGACAAGGAAGGGGCCTATAAGATGAGCGTTATCTTGAAGACCACCGCCTCCGAGCACTGGCAGCTCATTATGGCCGGATGCCGGAAATTCGAATCCGAGCACCCGGACGTGGTCATCGACATCACGGGACCGGCCAATGAAACCTCCTACGACGACCAGCAAAATATGATCGAAACCACCCTGAACAACAGCGAAGTGGACGCCATCATCATCGCCCCCCTCCAGTCGGAGACCGCCGCCACCCTCATTGCCGGGGAGACCCGCCCGGTCTTCGCCCTGGACACCAACATCGACGCGCCGGAAATCGTCTCCTTCATCGGCACCGGAAACGAGGCCGCCGCCAAGCTGGGGGCCACGGAAGCCGTCAAGGCCGCGAAAGCCGCGGGATGGGAAACCATTGAGTGCATCGAAATCGCCGGGGTCAAGGGAGACGCCACCAACACGGCCCGGATGAACGGATACACCGCCGGAGTCAATGAAAACGGCGGGACCTTCCTGGCCGATGAAATCCAATACGCCAACGCCGTGGCGGACCAGGCCGTCACCTGCATGGAAGCCATTATCCAAACCCACCCGGATGGAATCGCCATCGTCTGCGCCAACAACGACGACATGGCCGTGGGAGCCGTCCGGGCCGCAGAGGGCAACCCCAGCTTTGCCAACACCATCTTCCTGGGCTTCGACGGCTCCACCGGCGCGTGCCAGGCCATCCTGGACGGACTTCTGACCATGTCCGTGGCCCAGCAGCCCTATGAGATGGGCTACCTGGCCTGCCAGACCGCCTACGACAAGCTCCAGGGCAAGGACGTGGACGCCGTGGTGGACCCCGGCATCGAGGTCATTTCCCCGGAAAACGCCCAGGCCCGCATCGACAAGGTCAACGGATATCTCGCCGGTCAGAACTGATCGGAGCGCCCCCGCGCAGCTCTGCGCGGGGGCGCTTTTCTCGCAGGCAGAAAAGCAGCCGCATGACGCTTGCGCGCCATGCGGCTTTTTTGGCTAAACGCTGCGGCCCCTTCCGGCCCCTCAGGCCGTAAGGTTCCAAAGGTCCTCGAAGAGTCCTCCGCCGTCGGGCTCCGTGGTTCCCGGCTCCTGGGGCTCGGTGGGAGCCGTGGGGGGCGGGTCCGGCGTGGGCTCCGGGTCCGGCGTGGGCGGCGGAGTGCCGTAGCCCTCGTGGCTCTCGCCGGGGGCGGGGACATAGGGCTCGCTGGGCGTGGTGGTCCCGCCGTTCGGGTTGTTGGGGTCCTCGGGATTCAGCGGGTCCTCCGGGTTCACCGGGGGCAGGCCGTTGTGGGCGGGACAGCCGCCGATGGGGTTTGTCTCCGAAATCTCGGTGATCTTTTCCAGGCTGCTGATGAGATAGGCGTCGTCCTCCGCCTTGATGCTGGGGCCGTAGTCCTCCCGGACGTAGTCCAGGTAGGCCCGCTGCTCCACCACCTCCAGGGGGCAGGACTCCGTGGCCAGGCAGTGGCCCTCGGTGCAGTAGGACACCACCTTGTGCGTGGTGCACTCCTCTGTGGGCCCGGTGCCCGACGCCACCGTAAACGTGCCGATTCGGCCTCCCCGGGGGTCCGCCTCACACGCCGCGGAGGGCAGCATACCGCTGTCCAGACAGACCCGGATGCTGGTCAGCCCCGTGGCGGGCTTGTTGTCAAAATCCTTGTCGGGCAGGTCCATGTGCAGGGGCTCCATGACCTTCTTCCACATGGTGATGGCGGGGTTGCCGCTGTAGCTGATGCGCTCCGGGTCCTCATAGCCCGTCCAGACCGCCGCCACGTAGTAGGGCGTGAAGCCCACGAAGTAGCGGTCCTTGTTGTCGTTGGTGGTTCCGGTTTTTCCGGCGATGTGCATGCCGCCAAACCGGGCCTGTCCGCCGGTGCCGGAGGTCACGGCGTTTTTCAGCATGTCCGTCATGAGATAGGCGGTGGTTTCCTTCATGGCCACATGGCTTTCGCTCTCGTTTTCCAGCACCGTCACTTCCTGGCCGGTGGTGTTGTCGATGCGGGTGACCCGGACGTAGGTCCGGGGCTCGTTGTATACGCCGTTGTTGGCAAAGCAGGCGTAGGCCGCCGCCATTTCCACAGTGTTCAATCCCCGGGTCAGGCCGCCCATGCCCAGGGCGCCCACCACCATGTCGTCCGCCACCAGACCCAGCCGCAGGTTCTCCGTGGCGAAGCGGTAGGCCTCCTCCACCCCCACGGACTGGAGGGCCTGGACGGCGATGGTGTTGATGGATTTCTGCACGCCGGTCCGCACCGTGGTGAAGCCGGTGTAGGTGTTGGGGGAGTTCTTGGGCCAGGGATTCCCGTTGAGCTCCTGGACCGGGTAGTTGTCAAAGACCGACCCCTGGGTGATGACCCCGGCGTCCAGGGCGGGGGCGTAGGCCGTCAGGGGCTTCATGGAGGAGCCCACCTGCCGCTTGGCGGTGGCGCAGTTCCAGCCCAGGTTCCGGTCCTTCTCCCCCACCTTGCCAACCATCGCCACGATGTCGGCGGTGTAGGGGTCCAGGATGGTAATGGCGGACTGAAGCTGCTGGCCGTTCCGGGAGGTGACGTCCAGGTTGCTCCGGTCCTCATAGATGCTCTCCGCCAGGGCCTGGATCTTCGGGTCCAGGGTGGTGTAAATGTGGTAGCCGCTGTTGTAGAGGCGGGTGTACGCCTCCTCTTCCCCGATGCCGAACTCCTCCCGAAGCCCCTGGACCACATCCCGGATTACCTGATCCACGAACCAGGAGTTGATTTCAATCTTGCCCACGGCCTTTTCCACGATCTCCTCGGCGGAGGTGGACCCGTCGGCGAATTGCAGGACCTCCGCCTTGGCGGCGTCCCGCTGGGCCTCGGTGATGAAGGGCACGCCGGTTTCCGGGTTTATGACCTCCGCCATTTTATTCAGGATGACCTCCTGGCGCTCCTTGTTCATCTCCCTGGGGGTGACCTTGGTGCCATCCTCTCGGGTGTAAGTGATGTCGTACAGGGGGCCGAAAATCGAGGGGTTGTTGGTGATGGCGATGAGGCAGGCGCTCTCCGCCAGGCTGAGGTCCTTGGCGTCCTTGCCGAAGTAAAACTGCGCCGCCGTCTGAACGCCGTAGCAGGTCTGGCCCAGATAGATGGTGTTCAGATACAGCTCCAGAATATATTCCTTGGTGTAGTTCTTCTCAAATTCCAGCGCCCGGAAAATCTCCCGAACCTTCCGGTTGACATAGGGTGCGTTGTCCTTTGTCATGTTTTTCAGCACCTGCTGGGTCAGGGTGGACCCGCCGTAGCTGCCGTCCCCGGCAACCAGCTCCAGCACCGCTCCGGCGGTCCGCTTCCAGTCCACGCCCTCATGCTGAAAGAAACGCTCGTCCTCGATGGAAACGGCGGCCTGCCACAGGTAGTCGGACATCTCGTCAAAGCTCACCAGAATGCGGTTTTGCTCGCCGTGGACGTTCTGGAACTCCTTCCACGTCCCGGTCTCCTTATCTTGATAGTAGATAAAGGAGCTGAGGTTCATGGTGTAGTCCTCCGCCCGCACCGCCACGCTGGGGGTGACCACCGTGTCGATATACTCCTTAAAGAAATGCAGGCCGATCAGCGCCGTGCAGACGCCCACCAGCAGGACCGTCCACAGCGTAATGAAGATCCACTTCACCACGCCCAGGACGATGCCCAGCGGGGTGGCCCTTCTGCGCTTCCTGCGCCGCTGGGGCTGCTGGGGGTGCTCTCTTCTTCCGTGCTGCTCCAAAGTAACGAATACCTCCTTTGCCGGGGATACCGCCTCCGCCCTGCTTTTTGCGGCGAAGCGCGTCAAAGCCAGTTGTTTCCAGGGCTCCCAAACATGTCCAGAGCCCCTTGTTCTCCATTGTACCATGCCCTGTCAATATTGAAAATGTCGGATTTCGCCGAAAAAAAGTTTCCGCGCCGCATGGATTTATGGGTTTTGGGCAGACTAACTCCCACCGGCGCTGTCAACTTTTCGCCTTTTTCACGAATTCTACTCTTGCAATTGCCGTCGTTTCCGTGTAAAATACAGTTGAGCCCAGAAAAGGAGGCCCTGTATGAGTGAAGATTTCGGCCCCACCTTCCTGACCGTCACCGACGAGGAGGGGAAGGAGCTGGTTCTGGAGTTCATGGACGCTCTGGAACACAACGGACAGCTCTACCAAGCGTTCTTCCCCGCCGAGACCGAGGGGGAGGAGGACGACCCGGACGCCGGGCTGGTGATTTTAAAAGTCCTCCACGAGGACGGTGAGGACGTCCTTTCCACCCTGGACTCCGACGAGGAGCTGGAAGAGGTGTACGACTTCTTCATGGAGTCCCTGTTCGACGGCGAGGAGTAACTCCAAAACCACATACGGTAAAGTACCCTGCGGGGTGCGTGATAGATCTTTTTTTAACCCACATTTCGTTATAAGGGACGCTGGATCAGTGCGTGGTTCGCAGGCCTCCCGGCTGCCGTTCGCGGCTGGAAGTTGGAAGCGGTAAAGCGCGCTGGAGGCGACCCACCTGTCCATGAAGGTGCAGGTTATAACGGGGTCTACACGGCTCTCGCGGGGTACTATTATGCCCTGAGGGCCGTTTTCTTTTCCGCTTTCAGGAAAATTTCAGCCGGGCATGTTATGTTTGTCGTACCATTCGAGTGTTATTTTAGCGGACCGGCCCGGAGATTTGATGAAAAAAACGTGAATTCTGGCGTTTTCTTTCCCGGAAAGGGATTTTAGGCTTGCACTTTGGCCCGCGTTCCGCTATAATAGGCAAGTGCGTAAAATCCAGCCCGTTCCCGTTCGGGCAAAAATTGTAACTGAAAACTTGAGAGGACTGAAACACAAATGAGCGCATCGAGAGAAAAGCAAAACCGCCAGGCCGCTTCCGGCCAGGCCGACCCCAAAACCGCCCGGGAGGCGCAGCAGCGCAGGGAGGAGAAGCGGACGAACCTCCTCTACGGCGTCATCGCCGCCGCCGTCCTGGTCGCGGTCATCGCCTCCTTCGTCTGGCGCAGCGACTTCATCCCCAAGACCACCACCGCCGCCACCATCGACGGGGAGAAGTACACCGCCGCTGAGGTGGAATACTATTATCAGACGGCCTACCGCAACTTCGTAAGCAACAGCCAGTATTCCTATTTCCTCAGCTATCTGGGACTGAACACCAACGCCACCTTAAAAAGCCAGTCCATCAACTCCACCGCTGCCGCCATGCTGGGCATTGAGCTGCCCGACGCGGACGCCGAGAGCGCGGAGGCCGATTCTGAAGCGGACCCCCTGGCTCCCACCGGCATGACCTGGCACGACTATTTCCTGGACGAAGCCCTGGATAACATGCGCGTCATTCAGGCCGCCCTCAAGGCCGCCGAGGCCGAGGGCTTCCAGTACCCCGCCGGGGTCCAGGCTCAGTATGACGACAACATGGACGCCCTCAAGGCCGTAGCCGCCGCCAGCGGCATCTCCGTCAGCCAGTACCTGAAAGGCAACTTCGGCGCGGGCGTCACGGAGAAGGTTTACGGCGAGCAGCTGATGCGGGTCCTTCGCTACAGCGCCTACGCCGACGCCTATCAGGACAGCCTGACTTACTCCGACAGCGAGCTGGAGGATGCCTACGGCGCTGACCGGAACACCTATGACCATGTGTCCTATGAGGTCGTCTCCTTCTCCGGCGCGGCGGAGAGCACCACCGACGACGAGGGCAACACCGTGGAGCCCACCGAGGAGGAAGCCGCCGCGGCTCTGGAGGCGGCTCAGGACCTCGCCCAGACCGTGCTGGACGGCTTCCAGGACGGCGGGGACCTGGAGGAGCTGGCCAACGAAAACGACGGCACCTACAGCAAAAACGAAAACGGCACCTACAGCGCCGGAAGCGTTATGAGCGAGTGGCTGTACGACAGCGCCCGGAAATCCGGCGACGCCTCCACCCTGGCGGACGGCACCGTTCAGTATGTGGTGGTCTTCCACGACCGCTTCCGGGACGAAAATCCCACCATCGACATCCGGCACATTCTGGTTCCCTTGGGGAGCGGCTCCATCGCCGAAGGCGAGGAGGGCTATGAGGATGAGCAGGCCCAGCTGAAAGCCGACGCCCACGCCAAGGCCGAAGAGCTGCTGGCCCAGTGGCAGTCCGGCGAGGCCACCGAGGACTCCTTCGCCGCCCTGGCGCTGAAGGAATCCACCGACGGCTCCAAGTACGACGGCGGCCTGTACACCGAGGTTTATCAGGGCCGGATGGTGACGGAGTTCAACGACTGGTGCTTCGACACCGCCCGCCAGAGCGGCGACACCGGCGTGGTGGACACCCAGTACGGCTCCCATGTCATGTACTTCTCCGGCGTGAATGCGGCCCGCTGGCAGACCCAGGTCGCTGCCAATCTGCGGACTGAAGCTTACACCGCCTGGGAGGAGGATCTGGTGAAGGATGTCACCGTCCAGCGCAGCGAGTCCGGTTTGAAACACATCGGCTAATACCGCACAGCACTTAGGGGCCGGCAGACGCCGGCCCCTTTTCCCAAGATATACATTAGAACTTTAAATGAAGAAAGAAGGAAATCTGCATGCTGGTTGGCACGCTGGTCAACACCGGCGCGGTGATTGCCGGGTCCCTGATCGGCCTCCTGCTGGGTAATATTCTGCCGGAGCGGCTGCGGGACACTGTGATGAAAGGCCTGGGCCTCTGCACCCTGTTCGTGGGCATCGACGGAATGCTGGGGGGCAGCAACGCTTTGATTGCCATTGTCTCCATGGCCGTGGGCGCCGTGATTGGTGAGCTCTGCGACCTGGACGGGCATCTGAACCGCTTTGCGGAGGGCCTGGAGAAAAGCTTCAAGAAGGGCCGGGAGGGAGGCCCCTCCCTGGCGGAGGGCTTTGTGACGGCCTCCCTGGTCTTCTGCGTGGGGGCCATGACCATTGTGGGAGCCCTAAACGACGGCCTTACCGGAAATCATGAAATGCTGTTCACCAAGGCCACCCTGGACTTTGTGTCCTCCATCATTTTCGCCTCTTCCCTGGGCCTGGGCGTGATGCTGTCCGCCGCGGCAGTACTTACCATTGAGGGGGGAATCGCCTGCCTGGCCAGCCTGGTGGCTCCCATTCTCCAGCAGAACCCCAATACGGTCCCGGAAATGACGGTGGTGGGCTCGATACTGATTGTGGGAATCAGCTTGAACCTGCTGGGGGTTACGAAGGTGAAGGTAATGAACTACGTCCCGGCCATCTTTTTCCCCATTCTTCTCTGCCAGTTCATGTGAGGACTGTATAAAGAAACGCGCCGTGCCGGAGGGTAAGGCGTCATAAAGAAGTTAAGGGCAAGACAGGCCGCAGCGGTCTGTCTTGCCCGTTTATACTGTATAACCCACTATGACACTTTCGGGGAAAGTGCCCGTGGGGGAGAACAATAAAAAGGAATTTGTTTTTACAGTTTCAAAATAGCAATCAGCTCGTCTCCATCCATTTCTCCAGTTTCAACAAATCCAAACAAACGGTATAACTGGCTGGCAATTCTATTTTCAGGTTCATAAGACAACCAGCAGTATTCCGATTTACCGCAGGGAAATGTTTTTACGAATTCCAATGCAAGTCTGACCGCCTCTTTGCCATAGCCCCTATTTTGATAATGACTATCTATCATCAATCGCCAGAGATTATAATTTCCTTTTGCTATCAATGGGGCGTCCTCCCAATAATCATCTGTATCAAAGCCAATCATTAAAAAACCAACCGGTGTATCATCCTCATATATTCCAAAAGGGAAAACATATCCATTTCCGGTTATGGCGGTATAGGCTTCGATAATGCTGATGTCATTGCTTGCTACAAAATTTTTTTGCTTTTCAGAAACACAAAGTTTCAAAATATCCCATACGTTTTTCCCGGTTATCTTCTCCAGTCTCAGCATATTGATATCCTCTCGAATCCCGATTTGTCGATGAGTTCATTATAAAGCAGCACCCTCTGAAAAGCAACTTCTTTCCAGAATGTGTTGGCTTCTTTACGGGAGTTACCCCGAGGGCAGGGGCGCGTTTTTTTGATTGCAACGCCCTCCTTAGCGTAGTAAAATGAGGGCAGCAAAATAACGGGAGGAAACCGCTATGACTTTAATTTTAGGAATCTCAACCGCCATAGGTATTCTGATTTATCTCTTGCACCGCCAAGGCTTTGCCGTAACAAAGAGCATCGCCGCCGTGCTGTTTGTATTTCAACCGGGAAAAAGAGGCGGCCGCGCCTCCCTGAACTCCTGCACCGGCTGGGTCCGGCATAGAGGCCGGTTCCGCGAAAGCCGGATTATGAAATTTTGCTTCGACTGCCGGCTGTCCAGCGGGGATGCGGAAATCGTCCTGCTGGACAGCCAAAAGCGGGAGCTGCTTCGCTTAAACCGGCACCAATCCACAGGAGAGCTCAAGTTAGATGGAACGGCACAGTATTATCTGCAATGGGAGTTTCATCGTGCTACCGGCATATGTGAGCTGCACTGGTAGCAGACCTTCTCCGTATAAAGCAAAAAAAAGACAGGCTACCGAAGTAACCTGTCTTATGTTGGCGCCACCTATCTTCCCGGGCCGTCGCCAGCCAAGTATTGTGGGCAGAAACGAGCTTAACTACCGTGTTCGGAATGGGAACGGGTGGACCCTCGTTCTAATCAGCACCAACTTGCTCGTCGC
>NZ_CATMPS010000033.1:0-31676 GCF_950073225.1 uncultured Oscillibacter sp. | reverse complement strand
CATCCCCTCGGAGCGGCAGATCGAGGTACGGTGTGCGGACAGCAACGCGTTTCGTTGGTATCTTGGAATAGATTTGGATGAACGAGTGCCAGACCACAGTACGATCAGCCAGCTGCGGCGGCGGAAGTCTGCGTTTCGGAAGGTGTTCCGGCGTCTATTTGAGGAAGTGGTGCGCCAGTGTGCGGAAAAAGATCTGGTGAGCGGACGGCTGGCGGTGACGGATTCCACCCATGTAAAGGCCAACGCGTCCAGGGCCTCGGAACAGGAGGTAGATGCGCTGGAAGAGGCGGGGAACTATTGGGAGCGGCTGGACGCCTATGAGGAGGAGGGACTGGAGGAGCTGAAACGGCAGACAGGGCAGCGCCGGGCGAAGCGGACAAAGCAGGTGAAAAAGGACAAGCGCAGTTCCCGCAAGAAGGTGAGCAGTACCGATCCGGAGTCGGGCTACATGAAGCGGCCCGGCAAGCCCAGCGGTTTTTATTATCTGTCTCACCAGACAACCGACCCAGACCACGGTATCATCACCGCTGTAACCGTGACGCCGGGGGATGTCCATGACTCACGGCCCTATTTGGAGCAGTTGGAGTACGTCCATAAACATGTTGTGCCGCTGCAAGCCGCTGCTCCAGACTCCGCCTATGACTTCCCCCTGGCACACCGAGCGCTGGAAGAACTGGGCATCGACTTCTTTGTCGTGCCCCAGCCCGCCCATGACCGCACGAAAGCTGAACTGAAGCGGGATGCATTCACCTATGATGAACAGCGGGACGTATACTTGTGTCCTAACGGGAAAGAACTGCGGCGTAAGCGGCTGTATCGAAGCGGCAGCGGGCTGTTCTGGGAATACTGGGCGGAAAAGAACGTCTGCGGCTGCTGTCCTTTGCGGCAAAAATGTTTGAATGAGACGGACAAGGCTGGTGCCAGAAAGCTTCAGGACAGTTATTTCAAGACGGTTGTTCAAAAACATTTCTCCAGGCGATGGGAACCGGAATACCGGGAGGCGCTGAAGCAGCGGCAGATCTGGTGTGAGGGTACTTTTGCCGCACAGAAATGGGGACACAACCTGACGCGTCTCCTGCGGCGAGGTTTAGAGGCAGCGGAGGACCACTGTCTCCTTTCCGCCGCGGCCTTGAAGCTCAAAAGAATGATTAAACACTCAGTGTGATGCCGAATGGCGTCCTTTTCTTGCCTGAAATCTCCCTTGTCTCTATATTTCAGGCACTTTGTCAACAGCTCCAGAATGGGCGGAGCTTTGCTCCGCCCATTCTGTGAACAATTGGCAAATTTGGTTTTATGGATTGTTTTTTCCGGGGAAGTGTGGTATCCTTAAAGCACAAGGCCACAGCAATTTAAAATGACAGGAGTGTTTTACTATGGTTCGATTGATTATGGGCATGAAAGGTTCCGGCAAGACCAAGCAGCTCATCGAATTGATTAACAACGCGGCGAAAGACGAACCCGGAAACGTAGTCTGCATCGAGGCCAACCGCAACATGACCTACGATATCCACTATCACATCCGCCTGATCGACGCGCATGAATACAAACTCAACGGCTACGACCTGCTCCAGGGCTTTATCAGCGGCCTCCACGCGGGGAACTACGACATCTCCCACATGTTCATCGACAACTTCTGCAAAATCGTGGGCAGAGACGTGGACGGGGAGACCGAGACCTTCCTGAACTGGCTGGACGGCTTCGGCGAGCGGAACAATATCAAGTTCACCGTCACCATCAGCGGCGATCCCTCCTCCGCCACGGAGGGCATGCAGAAATACCTGTAAGCGCCTTTGCGCCGGATTTACAAGCCCCCGTCCAATGGACGGGGGCTTGGCGTGTTTATGGGGTGCTTACGGCATAGCCGCCAAGGTTTCCGGCAGGGCGTGGTTCAGGTCCGAAAGGCAGAGGTGCCCGCCGCCGAAGAGGCGGGCCAGCTGGGTCCGCTCCCGGATGGCCTGGCCGTTGAGATACCAGACGTCGGGGCCTTCCTCCCGGACCAGGTAGGCGCAGGCGTAGCGGTCGGAGTAGTGGCTCCGGGTGGTCCGCTCCGCCGCCAGGGCCGTGATTTCCTTTGCGGTGAGGGACTCGGGCTCCCGGCCCTCCCAGACGGAGCCGGTGGAGGTGAGGAGCAGCGCCAGCTTGCCGGCGTCCACTACGCCCCGGAGGCGGTTCAAGGCGTAATAAACCTGCTCCAGGGGTTCCAGGGGGGCCACGGTCCGTCCGGCGGCGTCCTCCTTTTTGTTGTCGAAGCGGAGGACCAGATGGTCCGCGGCCTCGCCCAGGGCGGCGTAGTCATAGCCGAAGATGGTGCCCTTCCAGGAGGGGGCCTCCGCCCCTACGTACAGGGGCCGGGTCCCCAGCTTTTCCCGGAGAGACCGGACCGCGGCGGTGAGCACGTCCCGCTGCGTGACGGTGGTGAGGCCGGAGACCTCCAGGAAAAGGCCGTCATAGCGCCCTTCCTCCACGGCCTGGAACAGAACGTCCGCCAGCTTTTCCTCATCGCCCTCCCGGATGTGATAGTCGTTTCCGGTGACGTAGAGCAGGGCCTTGGCCCCGGCGGCGGAAGCGGCGGCACGGACGGACTGGGCCTCCGAGCCGCTCATAGCGGAGGCAATTTGGGGCTCGCCGTTGTAGACCAGCTTCGCCGCGGCGACGCCTACGGCGCCGTAGCCCGTGAGGTCCGGCAGATTCTCAGCCGAGGAGGCAATGCCCATGCGGCTGGCGGTGAGGTCGTGAAGCTTGTCGTAAAGCCGCATTAAAATGGCGGCGGCCTGTTCACGGGTGACATGGCCGTTGGGGGAAAAGCTGGTGACCGACGTCCCGTCCATCAGCCCCAGGCCGTAGGCCATGACGATGTACCCATTGTTGGCCTTCACGTCCCGGAAGGGCAGGGACATGTCCTGGATCAGCCCGGCAAGGCTGCCGTAGCCCAAGGCACGGACCAGCATGGACGCGGCCTCGCTGCGGGTGACGGGGTCGTCGGGGCGGAAGCTGCCGTCCTGGCTGGTGATGGCCCCCTGATGATAGGCGGTTTCCAGGGCTCCGGCGTACCAGGCCTTCTCGGACACATCCTCATAGACGGCCCGGGCGGGGGAGGTGGGCTTCCAGCCCATGGCGCGGCACAGCACCACCACGAACTCGGACCGGGACATCTCCTTCCCCACGCCGAAGCTGCCGTCGCTCTCGGGGTAGAAGTAGCGCAGGGCCACACAGCGGTCGATGTCCTCCTTGGCCCAAAAATCCTCCGGCACGTCGGAGAGGGCGGAGGCGGGTGCGGTGAACAGGCCCGCCAGCAGGGCGCACAGCAGGAGGCAGGAGAGGATCCGTTTTCGTTGTTTCATATATTTCAGCTCCTTCAAGGTCAGCGTTGTCTTCCCATCTTAGCAGATTTTTCCCCTCCCGTCAAACGGAAGCTGTCGAGAGCCTGTCCGGAAGCGGAATTTTTGGAAAAAAGCCTTGACTTGGAGCCCGCTCCAAGTGCTATGCTGGAGGAAACTAAACGCCGTAAGGAGGCATAGCCATGACGATTCGGGAAGTGAGCGAGCGGTACGGCCTTTCCGCCGACACCCTGCGGTACTATGAGCGGGTGGGCCTGATTCCGCCGGTGCCCCGGACCGGAGGCGGCGTCCGGGACTACGACGGGGCTTCCCTGGGCTGGGTGGAGCTTATCAAGTGCATGCGCTCCGCCGGGGTGGGCATCGAGGCGCTGACGGAGTACTGCCGCCTGTTCCAGCAGGGAGAGGAGACCCTGGAGGCCCGGAAGGCCCTGCTGGTGGAGCAGCGGCGGCAGCTCCGGGAGCGGATGGAGGACATGCGGAAGTCCCTGGACCGGCTGGACCAGAAGATCGAGAACTACGACCGGGACCTGGCCCGGAAGGAGCGGGAGCTCCGGGGCGGCTAAATCCCGTCCAGATCCCGGAACACGCCCCGGGACCAGGCCGCCGCCAGGGCCGCGGCTCCCGCCGCTCCCAGCAGAACGGCCCAGGCCGGGCAGGCCTCGAACAAAGCCCCATAGACCGCCTGGCCCAGGGGGGCGGCGCAGTTGGACACCGCCATGATGAAGGCCATCACCTTTCCCAGCAGCTCCGGGGGCGTCTGGCCCTGGACGGCGGCGCTGAGCACCACCACCAGCAGGGTGGACAGGACCATGATGGCAAAGCTCATGGCCGTCACCCCCCACCAGCCCAGGGACGGCGGAACCCCCGGCAGCAGCGCCGCCCCCATGCCCGCCGCCGTGAGGCTGGCGGCCAGCAGCACGGCGCCGCCCCGCCGGAGGCGCAGCCGGGGCCCCAGAAGCGCCGCCAGCACGCCGCCGAAGAGCCCGCCCAGGCCCATGGCCCCCTGGGTGACGCCTAAGCGGCTGTCGCTCATGCCCAGGGTCTGGACCACCGCCACGGGGATGCCCACCACCAAAGCGGCGGACAGCACCAGATTAAACAGGGCCAGCACCAGCATGACGGAGAGGAACACCGGGCGCTCCCGGCGGATAAAGCGCCAGCTCTCCCCCAGGTCCCGCCGGACCGTGGACAGCACGCCGCCCGCCGCCGCCCGGGGCGAGTGGGGAATGCGGATAAACAGCTCCATGACGGCGGAGAGGAAAAAGCACGCCATGCCGACCCACAGAATGGGCCGGAGCCCGAAGGCCCCGAACAGCACGCCGCCAATCACCGGCCCCAGCAGGGCGGACAAGGTCTGCACCATGTTGATGACCGCGTTGGCGCTGGTGAGCTGCTCCGGCCGGGCCAGAAGGGGAATGCTGGCCTGGACCGACGGCTGATAGGCCCCGGCGATGCCGTAGAGCAGCATGAGGCTGGCAACCATCAGCGGCACCAGCGGCGCCCGCCCCAGCAGAAGCGTAAACAGCAGGATCAGCCCCGCCGTGGAAAAATCCAGGACGACCATGATGTTCCGCTTGTTTACCCGGTCCGCCACAACGCCGCCGATGGGGGCGCACAGCACGGCGGGGATGAAGGCCGCCGCCCCCACCGCGCCGAACAAAGCCGGGGATTCCGTCTGCCGCAGCAGGTACAGCGGCAGGGCAAAGCGCAAAATGGCGTTGCCGAAGAGGGAGACGATCTGCCCGAGGACCACCAGGGTGAAGTCCCGGCGGAACAGGGGCGCTTGAGAGGTTTTCATAACGACGCTCCTTTTTTTGACAATTTTAGAAACCGACCGTCGGTTTCTATATATCCAAAAAGAAACTGCCCGCGCGCGGCAGCTCCTTTTCAGCCTTGCGTTTCCCCGCCGGAAGACGGGGGATGGGCCATTTCCGCGTACTGCACCAGGGTGCTCACGATTTCCTGGTCAATCAGCCCATCCACGCCGAAGCCTTGGAAGAGCCGGTTGTAGATTTCACACCGGGCCCGGATTTCCTCCGGGGTGGTGGGCTGGACGATGGGGTTGATCCACATGTCCGACAGCATCATCATGGCCTCCGCCAGCTCCTTGGGGTGCTCGGTGCGGATGGAGCCGTCGGCCATGCCCTGGCGGATGATGGGATCCACAAAGCAGGGGACCACCTCGGTGAAAATGCTCCGCATCTCCGTGGCCAGAAACTTGGCGTTGTCCATGAGGTAAGGCATCATGCAGAACATCTTGGCCTGGCGCTCCGGCTGGAGGGAGGTCTTGAACATGGCCCGGAGCTTTTCCAGGCCATTGAGTCCCGGGGCGTCCCGGACCTGGGACAGCACTTCGGCGTTCCGCTGCCCGATGCGGTCGCAGACGGCGTAGAAAATGTCCTCCTTGGAGGCGAAGTGGTGGTAGATGGCCCCCTTGGAAAGGCCCGTCTCGTCGATGATCTCCTGGAGGGAGGTCCGGTCATAGCCCGTCTCAATAAACAGCCGTTCCGCCGTGTCCAGGATCTTCCGCACCGTCTCCTCCGGGTACTTGTTCCGTGCCACAGGGCCGTCCTCCCCTCATACAAACCGCTGGTCGGTTTCTAATATACCACTCCGGGGGGCCGGTGTCAAGGGAAACTCTCCGGGGCTCCGCCGGGCCTGCTGTTTTTTTCACAGAGTCTGTTTTCACTCTTGCTTTTTGAGGGAAAACAGGGTATAGTAAACTGGTAATTCCAGCGGCCCTGCTCTTCACCAGGCGCAGGCGTTTTGACATCTTAAAGGAGGAACAGATATGTCTACGAAAGCCTATTACCCCAGAACCGAGATCGGACCCGGCAAGGTCGGGTTCTCCAAGACCCGCTCCATCATTGAGGCCCCCTTCTACGGCAACAACGTCGTGAAGATCAACTCCCTCCGGGAGGCCTATGACATGGCCAAGAACTCTCCCGGCACCGTGGTTACCGACATGCCCGTCTACCGGGGCGAGGAGTTCGGCCTGGAGCCCGACGCCAAGGTCCTGCTGTTCAACGACGGTTCCATCACCGGCCGCTACGCCGCCGCCCGCCGGATCACCGGAAAGCCCGGTGTGGACACCACCGCTCTGGACAAGATCGTCATGGACGCCGTCTATGACACCCGCTGGAAGACCATGTACCACGCCGAGGTCTTCATCGGCCTGGACCCCGAGTTCATGGTGAAGGCCCATCTGCTGATCCCCGAGGGGGAGGAAAACCTCCTCTACAACTGGATGCTGAACTTCCAGTACCAGTCCGACGAGTACGTCAAGATGTACAAGAAATCCAAGCCCGTGGGCGGCGGCAAGGAGTCCGACATCTATATCTTCTCCGATCCCCAGTGGACCGGCGCGCCGGGCCGGGAGGACATCTGCGATCCCAAGTGCCTGTGCTACTTCAACACCGACACCAACTGCGCCGCCATCCTGGGCATGCGCTACTTCGGCGAGCATAAGAAGGGCACGCTGACCCTGGCCTGGGCCATCGCCAACCGCAACGGCTACGCCTCCTGCCACGGCGGACAGAAGGAGTACACCCTGGACGACGGCAGCAAGTACGTGGCGGCGGTCTTCGGCCTCTCCGGCTCCGGCAAGTCCACCCTGACCCACGCCAAGCACAGCGGGAAATATCCCTCCATCAAGGTGCTCCACGACGACGCCTTCATCATCAACTCCGACACCTGCGCCTCCATCGCCCTGGAGCCCACCTACTTCGACAAGACCGCCGACTATCCCGTCCCCTCCGAGGACAACAAGTACCTGCTGACCGCCCAGAACTGCTCCGCCACCCTGGACGACGAGGGCAAGATCGTCCTGGTCACCGAGGATGTCCGCAACGGCAACGGCCGGGCCATCAAATCCAAGCTCTGGTCCCCCAACCGGGTGGATAAGATTGACTCCCCCGTCAACGCCATCTTCTGGATTATGAAGGACCCCACCATTCCCCCCATCGTGAAGCTCAGCGGCGCGTCCCTGGCCTCCGTCATGGGCGCCACCCTGGCCACCAAGCGCTCCAGCGCCGAGCGGCTGAAGGAGGGCGTGGACCCCAACGCCCTGGTGGTGGAGCCCTACGCCAACCCCTTCCGCACCTATCCGCTGGTGAACGACTATGAGAAGTTCAAGAAGCTGGTGGCGGAAAAGAACGTGGCCTGCTATATCATCAACACCGGCGACTTCATGGGCAAAAAGGTCCAGAAGGAAGACACCCTGGGCATTCTCGAGGCCGTGGTCGAGGGCAAGGCCAAGTTTGAGACCTGGGGCCCCTTCGAGGACATCGAGATCTTCAAGTGGGAGGGCTTCGTGCCCGACCTGAGCGACAAGGCGTATGTCGAGCAGCTCAAGGCCCGTATGCAGGACCGGCTGAACTACGTCACCAACCTGGATACCGAAGAGGGCGGCTTCAACAAGCTGCCGGAGGACGCCGCCGCGGCCATCAAGAAGGTCGTGGACGAGGCGAACACCCTGTAAGCAGCGCACTCCACCCGGAGGGCGGGCGGACGCCCTCCCTCCGCTTTTTTTAGGAGGGATTGTGGATGGAATTCTGGAAAAAGCCCCTCTGGCGGGTTCCGGTGGTGCTGGGCGGCCTCGGCCTGCTGTGCCGGCTTCTCTCGTTTATTTTGAGCTTTGCCTGGGGGCGCATTCAAATCGCCCGGGGCCCCGGCTCGGACGGGAGCGTTGTCCTTACCACCGGCTACGTGGGGGAAATTGTGACGGTCATAATGTTCCTGCTGTTCTGGCTGGTGGGCTGGCGGTTTGTTCGGGGCCTGACCAGGAGGGAGATTTTCCGGTCCGCCTCCATTATGGTTCTGGTGAACGCCGCCCTGCTGGCGGCGGAGCAGATCAGCCAGCACGTATTCGGCACCTACAGCATGACCGTCTACCATCTCTATGCCCTGGCGGATGGAAAGAGCTGGGTGGACCAGCTCCTTTTCCGCCTCACCGGCACAGTGTCCCTCCCCATGGCAATCCCCGGCCTGTTTGCTCCGTACCTCTATTTGGTGTTTGCCAAAAAAGACGACCCTCTTTCAGAAACATCTGAGCGAATCAAAAGAGAGGAATAGCCCTCTTAATTTGCGATGCCTCGCCCGGAAAGGCGCGCAGAAGCTCCAAGCGGCAAAACCGCTTGGAGCTTCTGCGTTTTCCAAAATATTACAGTCCCCGCCAGGCCTCGGGCTTGAGGCGGGAGAGGTCCTTTTCCGCCCGGTCGATCTCCGCCAGCATGGCGGCTTTATCCTTGTTCAGCGTCCCCCGAAGGGACAGATAGTTGCTGGCGTGGTTCATGCGGAACACGCTGCCGGGACTGTCCAGGTTCTCCACCAGCAGCCGGGTCTCCTCCAGCACCTGGGATTGGGTGAGGAGCTGGAATTTCCCTTCATGGACCCAGTCGTAGAGGGGCGTTTCCGGCTCCACCATCAGCGTCAGCATCCCGATATACTCCGGGTTCATGGCGTTGAAGGCCCTGGCGGTGTCCAGGGCGTGGCGCTCCAGCAGCTCCGGCCCGCCCAGGCCCGTGATGGCCGTGACGGACAGGGCGATGCCGCAATTTCGGACCTTCCGGCCCATCTCCACGATTTCCGCCGCCGGATGGCCCTTGCGCATGAGGCTCAGCACCTCGCCGCTGCCGGACTCCAGACCCATGTAGACCATGGTCAGCCCCTTTTCCCGAAGGGTCTGCAGCTCCTCCTCTGTCCGGATGCGGATGGAGGCCGGGGAGGCGTAGCTGGTTACCTGGCGGCACTCCGGGAACAGCTCCCGCACCGTGTCCAGGATGACATAGAGCTCTTCCGCCTTCCGCACCAGGGCGTCGCCGTCCGCCAGGAAGACCTTCTCAATGTGGTGGTAGACCTCCCGGGCCACCCGGAAGTCCTCCAGCACCTCTTCCAGGGGGCGGACGGAAAAGCGCTTTTCCTTGTACATGCTGCAAAAGGCGCAGGTGTTGTGGCTGCAACCGTAGGTCACCTGGACGATGAGGCTCCGGGCCTCGGAGGGCGGGCGGTACACGCTGCCGTAGTATCTCATACGCCCAGCTTCTCCAGGGCGGCCATCTTCACGCAGACGCAGAACACGGTCATGGCCTGTTCCAGCTCCTCCACCGGGGGCAGGGAGGGGGCGATGCGGATGTTGCTGTCCCGGGGGTCCTTTCCATAGGGGAAGGTGGCTCCGGCGCTGGTCATGGTGACCCCCGCTTCTTTGCACAGGGCCAGGGTCCGCTTGGCGGTACCGGGCATGGCGTCGAAGGACACGAAGTATCCGCCCTTGGGCCGCCGCCAGGAGGCGATGCCCAGGGGGGCGATTTCCCTGTCCAGGGCGTCCGCCACGCAGCGGAACTTGGGGCCCATGACGGCGGCGTGCCGCTTCATCAGCTCCAGGGTGTGGGCCTTGTCCTTGAGGTAGAGGACGTGCCGCTGCTGGTTTACCTTGTCGAAGCTGATGACCTGGGGGGCGAGGAGCTTTTCCATGTGGGCCATGTTGTCCTCGGAGCAGGCGAAGCAGGCCACGCCCGCGCCGGGGAGGGTGATTTTCGACGTGGAGGCAAATTCAAACACCATATCGGGGCGTCCGGCCTCCGCGCAAATGGAGAGGATGTCCGGGAAGGGCACGTAGTCCCCCTCGAACTCGTGGACGCAGTAGGCGTTGTCCCACATGATGAGGAAGTCCGGCGCGGCGGGGGACAGGGCCGCCAGGCGGCGGATGGTCCGCTCCGAGTAGATGATTCCCTCGGGGTTGGAGTACTTGGGGACGCACCAGATGCCCTTGACGGCGGGGTCCTTGACAGCTTCCTCCACGGCGTCCATGTCGGGGCCATCGTCCGTCATGGGAATGGTAATCAGCTCAAAGCCGAAGGTCTCCGTCACCCGGAAGTGCCGGTCATAGCCGGGGGCGGGGCAGAGCCACTTGACGGCCTCCTCTTTGCACCAGGGCCGGGGGCTGTGAAGCAGGCCGTGGGTGTAAGCCTTGGCGATGGTGTCATACATCAGCTGAAGGCTGGAGCTGCCCCCCGCGAAGACCTGCTCCGGCTTGCAGCCCAGGATATCGGCGAAGAGCCGCCGGGCGGCGGGGAGGCCGTTCATCTCGCCGTAATTGCGCACGTCGAGGCCGCCGGAGACGTAGTCCCCGGGGTTTTGCATCAGGCCGAAAATGTCGCTGACCAGGTCCAGCTGCTGCTTGCCGGGCTTGCCCCGGGCCATGTTGAGCTGCCGTCCCTGGGCCTTCAGAGCGTCCCATTCGGCTTTCAGGCCGGCGTATTCTCCGGCGCGCTCCGACGGAGTGAGCTGAGCGTAAGGCTTCATAAAAGTCCATCCTTTCTGTCGGTGGTTTCGATAAAGCTTAGTATAGCGAATCCGGCGGGCGGTTTCAAGCCCTATTTCCCGGCGGCGGATGGACATGGGGAAATTTCGGGAACGCGGTCGATAAGCCGGTACGCTTCGGCATATACTAAGCGTGCAATACGGAGCGTTTACCAAAATATTACTTCCGAACTGAACGGCCGAAAGTAATACCCCGGGTATGTTTCCCGCCTCCGGCGCATAGGGTGGAAGAAGCCCATTCCGCCCGCTACGAAGGAGGAGACCTATGAGACAAAACAAACGGACGAGCCCGGTGAGCCAGTCCATCGCCGTGTCGGTTCTGCTGCTGGCGGCGCTGTTCCTGCTGCCCCTGGCGGTGGTGGCGCCCTTCCGCCCGGCCCTCTTCGGCCGGGAGGAGCCGGTGGACGAGACGGAGAGGGAGGAGCCCTCTCCGCCCCCTGTTTCCGGCGGCGGTCTGGACGCCGCCCGGCCCCTGCGGGTGCTGGATGGGGAGGAGGTCCTGGAGATGGACCTGGGAACCTATCTGGTGGGGGTGGTCCGGGCGGAGATGCCCGCCTCCTTTGAGCTCGAGGCCCTGAAAGCCCAGGCGGTAGCCGCCAGGACCTATACGCTGTACAAGCTCCAGTCCGGCGGGAACCACGGGGAAGCCGCCGACGTCTGCACGGACCACACCTGCTGCCAGGCGTACACCGGCGAAGAGCGCGCCCGGGCCAACTGGGGGGGAAACGCCGCCGCCTATGAGGCCAAGGTGGAGGCGGCGGTGCGAAGCACCGACGGCGAGGCCATCCTCTACGGCGGCGTGCCCATTCTGGCGGTGTTTCACTCGTCCTCCGCGGGGCTGACCCGGGCGGCGGGGGAGGTCTGGGTCAACGACCTGCCGTATCTCCAGGCCGTCAGCTCCCCGGAGCCGGGGGAGCGCATCCCCAACTACTACAGCCGGGTGGAGTTCACGGCGGAGGAGCTGAAGGCCAGGCTCCAGGCCGCCTTTCCCGGGGCGGACCTCTCCGGCGGCATGGAGGGCTGGCTGAAGGACCCCGCCGCCGACAGCGCGGGCAGCGTGGCCGCGGTCTCCGTGGGCGGCGTGCGGGCAAAGGGGACCCAGGTGCGGGCGGCTTTGGAGCTCCGCTCCGCCTGCTTTACCTGGGAAGCGCAGGAGGGCAAAATGGTCTTCTTTGTCACCGGCTACGGCCACGGCGTGGGGCTGAGCCAGTACGGAGCCGCCGCCATGGCGGCGGCGGGAGCGGACTACCGGGAGATTTTAACCCACTATTACACCGGGGTGACGGTGGAGCCCTACGGCGGTTAAGCCGCTATTTACAAAACCCCTTCCGGTGTGATAAAATATACTGGTTTTCAACAGAACTTACAAAGGAGGGACGGCTTATGAAACGGCGGGCCGCGGCTCTGCTCTTGTGTTTTCTGCTGGCGTTTTGGCTGTCCCTCCCCCCCGTTCATGCGGCGGACCGGGTTTATTTCACCGCCGTGGGCAGCTATGTCCTGCCGCTGTCGGACAACACCATGCCCTTTTGGAGCGGGGGGTACGTCTACATCGCCAGCTCTATTTTTACCGGCGCAGCCCGGGAGACCCTGGGCATCTCCCAGGTGCTCAACAACGACCAGGGGCGCCTGGTGCTCTACAGCGGCGGGCGGTCCCTGACCTACAACCTCTCCGCCAGCTACGCCCTGGACAACGACGGCGGCACCTATTACCCGGGAGCCATCCAGCGGAACGGGACGGTCTTCGTTCCCGCCAACACCGTTTCCCGGTACTTCGATCTGGTGTACTCGGTGATCGAGGTGGAGCACGGCAGCATGGTCTGGCTTCGCCAGCCGAACTACGGCTTGTCGGACAAGCCCTATGCCGACGCCGCCCGGTATCCCATGAACTCCGTCTACGCCGACTATATCCGGGCGAAGGAGGCGGCCGCGCCGGAGAGCGGATCCCCCGGCGCAAGCGGCAGGCCCTCCACCGTCCCCGAGTCCCAGGACCCCGCCGCCGAACTGGACGGAAAGCGGATATCCCTGTGCTTCCAGGCGGGGAGCAGCGCCTCCCTCCTGGCGGACGCCCTGGAGAGCTATGACGCCGGGGCCGCCTTCTTCTTTACACCGGAGGAGATGGAGCGGCAGGGGGGCACCCTCCGCCGTCTCGCCGCCCAGGGGCAGAGCATCGGGATTTTGGCGGACGCCGGGGACCCGGACCGGACCGTGGCCCAGCAGCTGGAGGCGGGCAACGCCGCCCTTTTCCGGGCCACCTGCGGCAAAACCCGCCTGGCCTATATCCGGGGCGGCGGGGCCCAGTCCCTCCAGGCCGCCCGGGAGGCGGGATTCCGCTGCCTTCAGCCGGAACTGGACCGGAGCGGACACGACCTGCGGAACGCCGCCGGGGCCCAGGAGCTGGTCCGCCGCCTGGCCTCCTGGCGGGGAGACGCCGCCGTCTGGCTGGGAGACGCCGCCAGCTCCCCGGGGCTGCGGGCCTTCCTTGCCGCCGCCAAGGAGGCGGGGGGCGTGTGCGTGGCCTATACGGAGACCGGACTGCGGTAAGAAACGGGAATCTTTACAGAAAATTCAACACCCCTGCGGAAGAGCGGGTATAATAATATAGAAAAAACTGCCTGAAATGGAACAAGGCTGACCGGCGGGAAGATCGCTGGCAAGACGGCGCGCCCCTTGCGGGCAAACCCGAAGGGGCGTCTTTCCGGCTTAGCCGCGGGTTTTTCACAGGGTGAAAAGCCTGCCCCATCCGGTTGGGGCTTGTGTCCGGCAGGCTGGGGAGGGTCCGCCATGGGACGCAACATTTTAGTCGTCGAGGACGACCGCAACATCTCCGATCTCATCCACATGTACCTGGTGAAGGAGGGCTTTGACGTCCGCATCGCCGGGGACGGCGGGAGGGCCATTGAGGAGTTCCAGAAGGCCGCTCCGGATCTGATTCTGCTGGACATCATGCTGCCCGTCATGGACGGCTGGGCCGTCTGCGCCAAGATCCGGGAGACTTCTCAGGTCCCCATCATCATGCTCACCGCCAAGAGCGAGGTCTTCGACCGCATCCAGGGTCTGGAGATGGGAGCGGACGACTACATCGTCAAGCCCTTTGAGATGAAGGAGCTCATCGCCCGGATCAACGCCGTCCTCCGCCGGACGGAGATTCCCAACGACACCAGCAAGAAGCTGACCTTCGACAAGCTGGTCATTAATCTGGACTCCTATGAGCTCATTGTGGACGGGAAGAAAATCGACACCCCGCCCAAGGAGCTGGAGCTTCTATACCACCTGGCCTCCACCCCCAACCGGGTCTATACCCGGAACCAGCTTCTGGACGAGGTTTGGGGCTTCGACTACTTCGGGGACAGCCGGACGGTGGACGTACACATCAAGCGCCTGCGGGAGAAGGTGGAGGGCGTCAGCGAGAAGTGGGCGCTGAAAACCGTTTGGGGCGTGGGGTATAAATTCGAGCTGGCCGCGGAGAAGGCCGAAGGATGAAGCGCATACAGGAACGGACCCAAAGCCTCTATTGGCGGCAGCTCTTCGTCACGGCGGGCATGGTGCTTTTGACCTTGTGCCTGCTGGGGGCGTCCTTTTTCTCCCTGAGCTACAACTACGCCCGGGGCCAGCAGGGGGAGGAAATCGCCTCCAAGGCCCGGGTTATGAGCCAGCTCTCCCTGAGCTATCTGGAAAACGGCCGGTACCTGGACATAGAGGATCTCCAGGACGACCTGGACTTCCAGCGCCTGGCCAGCTTCGCCGCCATCGTCTCCGACGTGCACTTTTTGATCTGCGACACGGAGGGCCACGTCCTCCTCTCCACCGACGAAACCCTGGACGGGAAGACCGTCACCGTTCCCCCGGAGCGGACGGCGAGGATTCTGGAGCATGGCAGCGCCTCCTGGCGGGACGACCTGGGGGGCGTGTACCCGCAAAAGCGCTTCTCTGTGGGCGTGGCCGCCGTGAACCCCGTCACCATGGAGCGGGTGGGGGAGGTGGTGGCGGTGTCCACCCTGGCCTCCCTGGACTCCATGTGGCAGGGCTTTATCGGCCTCTTTTTCATGACGGCCTTTGTGGTGCTGATGATTGCCTTTATGGCCTCCTCCGTCACCGCCATGCGGCAGGTGAAGCCCATCCGGGAGATGGTGGAGGCTACCCGGCGCTACGCCGAGGGGGATTTCGATATCCGCATGAACGACTACGGAAGAAACGACGAGGTGGGGGAGCTGGCGGCCTCCTTCAACGCCATGGCGGAGTCCCTCCAGCAAACGGAGCGGCAGCGCCGGGAGTTTATCGCCAACATCTCCCACGAGCTGAAAACCCCCATGACCACCATCGCCGGGTACACCGACGCCATTTTGGACGGGGCCATCCCCCCGGAGAACGAGAAGCAGTATCTCCGCATCATCTCCGGGGAGAGCCGCCGCCTCAGCCGCCTAGTGCGCCGGATGCTGGACGTGAGCCAGCTCCAGGCCATCGACCCATTGCGGAGCGGGGCCCATTTTGACCTCTGCGAGAGCATGCGCCGGGTGCTGATCTCCATGGAGAAGAAGATCACGGACCGGGAGCTGGACGTGGAAGCGAACATCCCCGAGGGGCCCATCCTGGTCCTGGGGGACAACGACCTCATTACCCAGGTTATCTACAACCTGCTGGAAAACGCGGCCAAGTTCGCCTACAAGGGCTCCACCCTGTACCTGGGGCTGACCCTCCGGGATGGGAGGGCCCATGTGACGGTGCGCAACTGCGGGGACACCATCCCGGCGGCGGAGCTGCCCCAGCTCTTCGAGCGGTTCCACAAGAGCGACAAGTCCCGCAGCGAGGACAAGGACGGCGTGGGACTGGGGCTCTACATCGTCAAGACGATTTTAGAACAGCACAAGGAGCGGATCAACGTCACCAGCGAAAGCGGCGTGACCACCTTCTCCTTCTCGCTGACCACGAAATGAGGGAACATGGGAGAACGTGAACAGGCCGGGCGCCTGCCCGGCGAAATCGTGGAGGCCTACCGCGCTCCCCTCCCCGGCGGCGGGGAGCGGGACCCCCGGGAGGTCGTGGCGTCCTACCGGCAGCCGGACCCCCGGGAGGTGGTGGAGATTTACAGCCGCCCCGTCCCCGCCGGGGTGCGGAAGCCTCCGGCCGCTTCCCGGACGCGGCGGCGCGGCATCCTCCGGGGACGGAGGGCGGGCCTTTATAAGTTTTTGATCTGCGCGGCGGTGCTGGTGGGCCTGGCGGCGGCGGGAAAGGCCGTGGACCTGATTTACCGGGACCAGCCGCGGCCTGGGGAGGAGATCTATGAGAGAAGCGCGGAGATCACCATCCCCAGCTGGCCTGTGGACCAGGGGGCGGGGCTTTCCGTGTCCCGGACCCAGGGAGATCCGCTGACGGCCCAGGAGGTATACCGCCGGCTGAACCCGGCGGTGGTGACGGTGCAGTGCCTCTCCGGAGAGGGGGTATCCGTGGGCACCGGCGTGATCTTTTCCGAGGACGGTTATATTCTGACGAACCATCATGTGGTCCGGGGCGGCAGCGAGTGCTATGTTACCTTGGACAGCGGCTATTCCATGGACGTCTGCTTTGTGGCCGGGGACGAGGACAGCGATTTGGCGGTGCTGAAGGTCCCCCCGGGGGAGCTGATGACGGTGGGCGCGCTGCCCTTCGCCTCCTTTGGGGACTCGGAGCAGCTGGTGGTGGGGGACCCGGTCTACGCCATCGGCGCCCCCAGGCGGCTTCGGGGCACCCTGACCAACGGCATCATTTCCGCCATCGACCGGGACATTGAGGTGGAGGGGCGGACCATGACCCTTCTCCAGACCAACGCCGCCCTGAACTCCGGCAACTCCGGCGGCCCCCTCATCAGCGAGCGGGGCCAGGTGGTGGGCATCAACGTGGCCAAATACATGTCCGACTGGAACCGGGACAGCGTAGAGGGCCTGGGCTTTGCCATCCCCTCCGCCTATTTGGAGAGGATCGTCAACGACCTTTTAAAATGGGGCGAGGTCCTGCCGGAGCCGAGGCTGGGCATCTGGGTGCAGGCGGGGGAGCCGGGCCTTTTCGTCCAATCCGTGGACCCCGATACCGCCGCCGAGGCGGCGGGTGTCCGGGCGGGAGACTATATTGTCGCCGCCCAGGGCCAGGAGATGCACACGAACCAGGACCTGTTCCGGGTCCGGCGGACCCTCTATGTGGGGGATAAGCTGACGCTGACCCTCCTCCGGGACGGGGAAACCCTGGAGGTCACCCTGGAGCTGGACGAGGCGGTGGAGTAATGCAGAAGACGGAGGAGGGGATCGTCCCCTCCTCCGTTTATTCCTCAGACAGCTCCAGCACCACCGGGCAGTGGTCGCTGCCGTGGACCTCGCTCCAGATGTCGGCGTTTTGAATGCGGCTCCTCAGCCGCTCCGAGACGATGAAGTAATCGATTCTCCACCCTGTGTTGTTCTCCCGGGCCCGGCCCCGGTAGCTCCACCAGGAGTAGGCTCCGGTCTTGTCCGGGTACAGCGCCCGGAAGGTGTCCACAAAGCCGGCGTCCAGAAGCTTTGTCATCTTCTCCCGCTCCTCGTCGGTGAAGCCGGGGTTCCGCCGGTTGGGGCCGGGGTTTTTCAGGTCGATTTCCTGGTGGGCCACGTTCAGATCCCCGCAGTAGACCACCGGCTTCACCGCGTCCAGCTCGCAGAGGTAGTCCCGCAGGTCGTCCTCCCAGGCCATCCGGTAGTCCAGGCGGAGGAGCTGGTCCTTGGAGTTAGGGGTATAGCAGCAGACCAGGTAGAAGTCCTGGAACTCCGCCGTGATGATCCGCCCCTCGTGGCGGTGCTCGTCGATGCCGAAGTCGTAGGTGACGTTTAAGGGCTGGCGGCGGGTGAAGACGGCGGTGCCGGAGTAGCCCGCCTTGTCCGCGCTGTTCCAGAAGCGGGTGTAGCCGGGGAGGTCAAACTCCGCCTGCTCCGGGCGCATTTTCGTCTCTTGGAGGCAGATGACGTCCGCGTCGGCGAAGGCGCAGAAGTCCAAAAAGCCCTTTTTCAGGCAGGCCCGGAGGCCGTTGACGTTCCAGGAAACCAATTTCATAAAAGCACCTCGTTTGTATCTTGGATGATGGATGGTTTTATTGTACCGCATCTCCGGGGAAAAAACAATTGCCCAGGGCATGGAAAAGGAGTAGAATAGAAGAAACGTTTCCGTAAATTTCGTATGGAGGTTTCAGTCATGGGTTTCCTGGATAAGTTTAAAAAGAAAAAGGAGCCGCCCGCCCGGCCTCATCGGGAGGGCACGGCCCCGGAGACGGAGGAATACACCCCCGGCGGCTCCGCCGTTTACCGCTATCAGACCCCGGAGGACCAGGGCTTCCGGCCCCCGGAGGATGTGTGCGTCTCCACAGAGGCCATCGAGAAGCACATGGAGGAGATTTTCCCGGGCTGGGAGGGCTTCGTCTGCCATGAGCTCCTCAGCGATTTGGTCCACATCGACGTTCACGTCCTTCACTCCCCCAGGGGGGACTGCACGCTCCTCTATACCACCGGCATGAGCGATCTGCCCATGAGCCTGCCGGAGGAGATCGCGGACCGGGAGGATTTGAAATACGCGGAGCTGTACATGCTCCTCCCTGGGGACTGGGACCTGGGCAAGGCGGGGAGCAATCCCAAGGACCTGCCCTATGAGCGGTTCTGGCCCATCCAGATGCTGAAGTTCCTGGCCCGCTTCCCTCATGAGTACAAGACCTGGCTGGGCTGGGGCCACACCATTCCCAACGGGCCGGATTACACGCCTGTCTGCGACGGCCTGGGGTTTGGCGGCGCGGTGCTGGACAGCCTCTCCCTGGTGCCGGAGCTGACCACGGAGGACGGGAAGACCATCTGCTTCTACATGCTGATTCCAGCCTACAAAGAGGAGATCGAATACAAGCTGAAATACGGCATGGAGGGCCTGAGCCAGCGCTTTGCGGAGGGGAAGCTCCCCGTGGTGCTGGACGTGCACCGGCCCAATTTCTGTGAGGATTTCAAGGAGATACTGGACTGAACCATGGACTATGAAAAGCTCCTGAACATGGCGGCGGAGCTGGGCTATCAGCTGATGTACAGCGGCGCGGAGATCTACCGGGTGGAGGAGTCCGCCCGGCGGCTCCTCCACGCCTACGGCCTGGAGAGCCCGGAGGTCTTCGCCATCCCCAACTGCCTCATCGTCAGCGTGGCCACCCCGGCGGGCCAGCCCGTCACCCGGATGCGCCGGGTTCCGCTCCACGGCACGGACATCGAGCTCCTGGAGCGGTGCAACGGCCTTTGCCGCCGCCTGTGCGCGGAGGTCCCGCCCCTGGACGAGGCCCAGGCGCTGGTCGATGCCCTGCCGGAGGCCATTCCCCGGTACTCCCCCCGGATGATGCTGCTGGGCTACGGCGCAGCCCCCGCCTTCTTCGCCCCGCTGTTCGGCGGCGGGCTGGGGGACCTGGCCTGCGCCTTCCTCTGCGGCCTGGCGGTGGGCCTTTGCCTGCTGTACGGCGGGAAATTCATCGGGGCCAACAGCTTCTTTCGCACGGCGGTGTGCAGCGCCCTGGCGGCCTTCCTGTCCCTGGCGCTGGTGGAGGCGGGACTGGGGGAGAGCGTGGACGTGGTGACCATTTCCACGCTGATGGTCCTGGTCCCCGGCGTGGCCCTGACCAACGCCATGCGGGAGATCATGGCCGGGGACACCTTCTCCGCCCTGAGCCGCACGGCGGATGCCATCCTGGTGGCCTCCGCCATCGCCCTGGGGGCGGCGGCGGGACAGGCCCTGGGCGGGCTTTTCTAAGGAGGACGGCATGGAGACGATTTTTTGGGAGTACGCCCTGCCCTGTTTCTGCGCCTTTTGGGCCTGCGTGGGCTTCACGCTGATGTTCAACATCCACGGGCTGGGAAAGCTCATCGCCGGGGTGGGCGGGGCCCTGGGCTGGCTGGTGTATCTGCTGGGCGGGCAGACCATTTTCGCGGCCTTCCTGGCGGCGGCGGCCATCGGCGTCTTCGCCGAGGTCATGAGCCGGGTCCGCCGCTGCCCGGTGACGGGCTATGTGCTGGTGGCCCTGCTGCCCCTGGTGCCCGGCGGGGGCGTCTATTACGCCATGCGCCACGGCGTGGCCGGGGAGACGGACGCGTTTCTCAGCACCCTGCTCCACACCTTCGGCATGGCGGCGGCGCTGGCGGTGGGGGCCATGCTGGCCTCGTCGGCGTTTCGGGCGGTCTTCCCCCGGCTGCGGCCGCCCAAACAGTGAACAACGGAGGATGGGATTTTACCATGGAAAGCTTCAAACAGGAATTATATGAAAACGGCTATTTCCGCCAGGAGGAGCTGGTATTCTGGGACTGTGACCGGGAGCAGCGGGTCCGGCTGGCGGCGCTCCTCAGCCGCCTGGGGGCCTTCGCCGGGTACGACTACGACGCCCGGGGCCTGACCCACGAGGTGCTGTGGGCCAACCGGGAGGTCTTCCTCCTGTCCCGGGCGTCGATTAAAATTCAGGACTGTCCCCACGCGGGGGATGTTCTGGACATCACCACCTGGGAGGCGGGGGCCAAAGCCGCCCACATGGGGCGGAACTATGAGATGCGGGACCGGCAGGGCCGTCTCCGGGTCTCCGCCCGGACGGACTGGATTCTGGTGGACCCGGAGACCCGGAAGATCATGCGGCCCTCGGCCTTCACGGCCAAGCCCCTGCTGTCCTCGGATCGGCCCCTGGACTGCCCGGAAACCAGGAAAATCGTCCTCCCCAGGGAGGGCCGGGAGGACCTGGGGACCCGGACCGTCCGCTGGTCCGACCTGGACGGCAACGGGCACCTGTTCAGCGGGAATTACGCCGACATCATCTGGGACGCCCTGCCGGAGGACTTGCAAATCCAAACGCCCAGGGAGTTCCAGATCAACTACAGCCGGGAGGCCGTCCTGAGGGATACCCTCCGTTTGGAGGGCTTCCGGGGAGAGGCGGGCTATTTCGTGGAGGGCCTGGGGCCCCGCGGGGCCTGCTTCACGGCCCTGTGCGCGTTCTGAAAAGGTTTCCAAAAAACTGTGCTTGACGGCGGATTTTCCCAGGTATACAATGGAAGTACGTACTGTTCCGGCGATTTTCCGCCGGAGAAGAGAGGAGATTTTCTATGAAACGCTTTTTGACCATCCTGCTGACCACTCTGGCGCTGGCGGGTCTGCTGTGCGTCAGCGCCTCCGCCTCCAGCTTTGACGGCCCGGCGGCGGAGCTCTCTGCCATCGGCATGCTCAAGGGCGGCTCCGGCGGCTTTGACCTGGACAAGGCCCCCACCCGGTCCCAGGCCGCCATTATGCTGGTCCGGCTCTACGGCGCGGAGGAGGAGGCCAAGGCCGCTTACGCCGCCGGGGACCTCCAGTGCCCCTTCACCGACGTGAACGGGACCGCCGCCCCCTTCGCCGCGTGGCTGAAGGACAAGGGCCTTGCCAGCGGCACCTCCGAGACCACCTTCGGCGGGTCGGAGCCCTGCTCCGCCAAGGCCTACACCATCTTCCTCCTCCGGGCCCTGGGCTATCAGGACAACGTGGACTTCACCGCCGCCAACGCCCAGGAGTTCGCCATGGGGCTTGGCCTGCTGGATACCTCCGCGCTCACCGGGAAATTCCTCCGGGACGACCTGGCGGCCATGACCTATCAGGCCCTGGGCATGGACCGGAAGGACGGGAGCACCTACCTGCTGGCCAGCCTCATTGAGAGCGGGGCCGTGGACGCGGCGGCCGCCAAGCCCATGACGGACAAGATCGAAGCCTACCGGGCCCTCCAGGCCTCCGGCGCGGCGACGGCCCAGGGCCTGGACACCACCGTGGACGTGAAAATGGCTATGAGCCTCGGCGTCAAGGGCACCGAAGGCGGGACTTCCCTGGACATGACCCAGAAGGCGGACGCCACGGTCAAGGGCCGCATCCAGATGGTCCTGGACAAGGAGCTCCAGATGGCCATGGACCTGACCGTCACCGCGACGGACGGGGAAACCACCGAAACTGAAAAAATGGAATACTGGCTGAAAGACGGCGTGGTATATGTCCGCTCCGGCGATATGTCTTATCAGATGCCCATGAATATGATGGGAATGGACATGGAGGCCTTTATGGCCCTGATGGAGCAGGCATCCGGAAAGACCTCCGCCGCCCAGCTGCCCTTCATCGACTCCATCACCGCCAAGTCCTCCGGGGACAGCACGGTCTACACCCTGAAACTGAACAACGCCTTTGCCGGAATGATCAACGGCCTGACGGGCCAGATTCTGGGCGTGCTGGCGGCGGAGGCGGACCTAAAGATGGACATGTCCCTCGCTCTGGACGGCAGCACCCTCACCTACACCGTGGGCAAGGACGGGGCGCTGAAAAGCGCGGCCGCCGATCTGACGCTGAAAGCGGACGTGAAAGCCTCCGACGGCAAGGACAGCCTGACGGCGGACGTCTCCGCAGACCTGGACATGACCATGGAGGTCAAGGCCATGGGCAAGGCTGTGAAAATCAGCTTCCCCGATTTCTCGGGCTTTGAAGACCTCATTGGCGGAGCCGACGGCCCCACCGGCATCTTCACCGCCGCTTAAGCCTTCCCTCCCGCAAAGAGAGCCGCCCGGCTTTGCCGGGCGGCTCTTACGGTTCCCCGTCCTCCAAGGCCAGCTCGTTCCTGGCCTCCTGGAGGACCTTTTTTTCCGCCTTGGTGGTCAATTGGCTCTCGTCAAACTTCGCGAACAGATCCGGGCGGCGGCGCATGGTCCGCTTGTAGCTCTCCTTCTTCCGCCACGCCGCCACCTTCCCGTGGTCCCCGGAGAGGAGGATCTCCGGCACCGCCCGGTCGTGCCACACAGCGGGCCGGGAGTACTGGGGGTACTCCAAAAGCCCGTTCCAGTGGGACTCCTCCTGGAAGCACTCCTCGTCCGGCAGGACCCCGGGCACCATGCGGCACACCGCGTCCGCCACCGCCATGGCAGGAATTTCCCCCCCGGTGAGAACGAAGTCCCCCATGGAGATTTCCTCGTCCACGCACTCGTCCAGAAAGCGCTGGTCCACGCCCTCGTAGTGGCCGCACACCAGAATCAGGTGTTCATAGTTCTCTTTCAGCTCCCGGGCCAGACCTTGGGTAAAGGTCCGCCCGCAGGGGGAGAGGAAGATGGTCCGCCCCGGCCCGTGGGCCTCCACCACATGGGCCCAGCAGCGGTACAGCGGGTCCGCCTGCATGACGGCCCCCCGGCCCCCGCCGTAGGGGTAGTCGTCCACCTGCATCTGCTTGTTGGTGGTGTACTCCCGAATCTGGTGGGTCCGGATGGCGATGTACCCCCGCTCCTGGGCCCGGCCCAGGATGCTGACGTTCAGCATGGCGTCCACGGAGTCCGGGAACAGGGTCAGAATGTCGATGTTCACTCCGCCAATCCCTCCCACATCCGAATGTCCATCCGGTTGTTTTCCAGGTCCACTCCCAGGATAAACGCGTCTTTCACCGCCGGGACCAGGAACTCCGTCACTCCCCGGACGGTATAGACCTTGCTGGCGGGATAGCGGTCCACCCGGACCAGCTCCCCCACGCACTCCCCGGTCTCCCCGTCGTAGACGTCCAGGCCCAGGAGCTCGGCGTCGAAGTACTCCCCCTGCGCAAGCCCCGCGTCCGCCCGGCGGATCAGCAGCTCCTTTCCCCGGAGGCGTTCCGCGGCGGTGCGGTCCTCCACCCCTTCCAGCTTGAGGAGGGCCATGCCCTTGTGGACCCGGCAGGACGCGGCGGCGACGGCCTTTCCTTCCAGATAGAAGGTTTGAAAGCCGGTGAGGAAGTCCGCCTCCCCCTCCAGGGGCAGGACCCGCAGCTCTCCCCGGATGCCGTGGACGCTGACTATCCGGCCCGCGGGCACAAACTCTAATTTCATAAGGACGCTCCTTTGCTGTCAATCAATTCCGGGGCAGGAACAGGGAGAACTTGGCCCCCCTCCCGGGCCGGGAGAAGGCCTTCACGTAGCCGCCCTGGCCCTGGGCAATCTGCCGGACCAGGTAGAGCCCCACGCCCACGCCCTCCTCGCCGGAGGCCGCCCCGCCCCGGTAGAACCGCTGGAAGAGCTTGGCCAGCTCCTCCTCCGGGATGCCGGGGCCGGTGTCCTCCACGTCCACCCGGGCGAAGAGCTCATAGGCCCGGGCGCTGACGGTGACCCGGCCCGCCGGGGTGTATTTCACGGCGTTGTCGATGAGGTTGCACACCGCCTCCGCCGTCCACTTGGGGTCAAAGACCGCCTCCGCCCCGGCGGACTCCAGCACCAGCTCCAGGCCCTTCTCCGCCGCCTTGGGAGCAAGCTGGCCCACCGCCGCCTCCAGCATGGGCCCCAAGGGCCCCGGCCGGGGATGGAGGACCAGCACCCCCGCCTCCAAGCGGGAGGTTTTTACCAGCGCCTCAATGAGGGATTGGAGCTTTCTTGCCTGTTCCCCCAGGGCGGCGGTGCAGGCCCGGCAGTCCTCCGGGGCCTGTTCCTCCAGAAGCTGGGTGTAGAGCAGCACGTTGGCGATGGGGGTTTTCGTCTGGTGGGAGATGTCGGCGATGAGGGACTTGATTTTGTCCCGCTCTTCCCGGAGATGAACGGCGGAGACGGAGGAGGCGCTGAGGTAGTGGGCCAGCTTCGTCTCCAGGGCGGAGAGCAGGGTTTCGTCAAAAGCCTCCTCCCGAAAGTCTCCCCGGATGGCCTCGTCCAGCATCTGATCCAGGCGGCGGAGCAGGCGGCGCATCCGCCAGCGGTCCCAGAGGAACAGCGCCGCCGGAAGCAAAACGGCAAGGAAGCCATATCCCGCGCTTATCATGCCTCAGCCCTCTTTCTCTCCGGTGGTCCAGGTGTAGCCGATGCCGTAGACGGTTTTCAGATACCGGGGCTTGGAGGGGTTTTCCTCCAGCTTGCCCCGGAGGCGCTTCACCGTCACGGACAGGGCGTTTTCGTCTACATACTCCGCCCCGCCGGTCCACACCCGGTCCACCAGCAGCTCCCGGGGCAGGGTCCGCCCCCGGTTCTCCACCAGAATGCGGAGGAGCTTCTGCTCCGTCTTGCTCAAATCGACGCTCCGCCCGTCCCGCCGGAACTCCATGCGCTCAAAGTCAAAGGAAAACCCGTCCAGGACCAGGGGCCCGCTGGGGACAGCCCCGCGATCCCGGCGGAGCTGGGCGTTGACCCGGGCCCGGAGCACTGCCAGGGAGAAGGGCTTGGTGACGTAATCGTCCGCCCCGGACTCCAGCCCCGCCACGATGTCCGTCTCCATGTCGTTGGCGGTCAGCAGGATGACGGGGACGGAATTGGCCCCGGCCCGGAGACGGCGGAGGAAGTCCAGCCCGTTTCCGTCGGGGAGATTCACGTCCAGAATCAGCAGGTCAAAGCCTCCCGCCTCCAGGGCGGACCGGGCGGCAGAGAGGGTCCGGCACAGCGTCAGCTCCAGCGCCGGGTCCTTGAGGGCCAGGCACAGCCCGTCCCCCAGGGCCCGGTCGTCTTCTGCAATGAGAATTGATTTCATGACACGCTCAAAGCGTCCTCCAGCACCAGGCCGGGGTTGTGCTTGGTCAAAAAGCCCACGGACCACTCGCCGCCGAAGGCCACCAGAAGCCGGTCCTTGAAGTCCTCCAGCACCGCCGCGCCGGTGCACAGGACCAGCTCGTCGGGCTTGCAGGGGCATGCGGTGATGAGCCGCAGGTGGTCGTAGGGCAGGCCCTCCATGTAGAGCTCCACGCCGTACTCTGCCTTCATGCGGTACTGGAACACATCGAACTGCAAGGTGCCCACGACTCCCACCACGACCTCCTCCATGCCGCCGCCGGGGCGCTTGAAGATCTGGATGGCGCCCTCCTGGGCGATTTGCTCCGTGCCCTTGATGAACTGCTTGCGCTTCATGGTGTCCTTGGGGGATACCCGCATGAAGTGCTCCGGCTCGAAGGTGGGAATGCCCGCGTAGCGGAACTTCTTCCCCGGCACGGTGACGGTGTCGCCGATGGAGAAAATGCCGGGATCGAACACGCCGATGATGTCCCCGGCGTAGGCCTCGTCCACAATCTCCCGCTCCGCCGCCATCATCTGCTGGGGCTGGGAGAGGCGCATTTTCTTGCCGGTCTGGACGTGGAAATACTCCGCGTCCCGCTGGAAGCGGCCGGAGCAGATGCGCATAAAGGCCAGCCGGTCCCGGTGGGCCTTGTTCATGTTGGCCTGAATTTTGAAGACGAAGGCGGAGAAGTCCGGAGAGAAAGCGTCGATCTCCTCCTCTCCCGCCATGCGGCTTAAGGGGGCGGAGGTCATGCGGAGGAAGGCTTTCAAAAAGGGCTCCACGCCGAAATTGGTCAGGGCGGAGCCGAAGAAGACGGGGGAGAGAGTTCCGGCCCGGACGGCTTCCAGATCGAAGTCCCGGCCCGCCCCCAGCAGCTCCACTTCTTCTTGAAGCTGCCGCCAGCGGTTTTCCCCAAGCATGCCCCCCAGGTTGGGGTCATCCAGGTCCACGGCGGTGGCCTCGGCCTTTTTGGCGTGGCCCTCTCCGGAGAAGAAGAGGATATGGGCGGACTCCCGGTCATAGACCCCACGGAATTCCTTCCCGGAGCCAATGGGCCAGTTGACGGGGTAGGTGTCGATGCCCAGCTCCGCCTCCACCTCGCCGCAGAGCTCCAGGGGGTCCCGGCTCTCCCGGTCCATCTTGTTGATGAAGGTGAAGATGGGGATGTGCCGCAGGGCGCAGACCCGGAAGAGCTTTCTTGTCTGGGGCTCCACGCCCTTGGCGGCGTCGATGACCATGACGGCGGAGTCCGCCGCCATGAGGGTGCGGTAGGTGTCCTCGGAGAAATCCTGGTGGCCCGGGGTGTCCAGGATGTTGACGCAGTAGCCGTCGTGCTGGAACTGCATGACGGAGGAGGTGACGGAGATGCCCCGCTGCTTCTCAATTTCCATCCAGTCGCTGGTGGCGGCCCGGGCCCGCTTGCCCTTGACCTCGCCCGCCTGGGCGATGGCCCCGCCGTAGAGCAGGAGCTTTTCCGTGAGGGTGGTTTTGCCCGCGTCGGGGTGGGAGATGATGGCGAAGGTTCGCCTCCGGGCGATTTCGTCCTTAAAAGCGGCCATGTTGCAGCCTCCTGGTTTTTAATAATGGGAGTGTTTCCACAAATTAAATAATATAGCATAGATTTGGGCGGTTTGCAAGTCCGGCGCATTGACAGGGCTTTGCCCAAGCCCGGCGCCAGAAACCTACACGCATTGGCTGAACTCTACCAAATTTCCTCCGAAGAATTATTAACCGCCGAGCAACGGCAAGGCCCTAATCCAATCCTCCGTTCCAATGTAACCTGGCTGGCAATCGTCCTACAAGTAGGTTTTTTAGGAAGTTGCACGCAAAGTGTTTATATGTTCCGCAATTATCCTGGCGATGACTTTGGCGCATTTATCTTCTCACTTGTATTACTTGTGCTTTCATCAACGTGGATGGCAACAAATCATCGCTTCGAGCCAGATAAAGAGCAGAGAAGAAAAAACGCAAGAATGGAATTGGGCTATTGCAGTATTCAAGCGCTGGCAGCGTTGCTCACAACGCACTTTGGAATGGGTCTTGTGGGGCTTGCCCTTATGCTTGGAGTTTGTCTGATTTACGTTCTGTATATCAACCCCAAGTTCATGAACTGCAAGTTTACACGGTAAAATACAGAAGAATTTCCACGCCTTTTCCCAACAAGATGCCTCTTATATGCACTTTACAGCTATCTCTGTCATCATCGGCAGGATTTGACCCCAATAAGAGCAAGTATTGACCCGTGGCCCAAATTTCGCTCCGCTCATTTGTCCCCCCGGTCTGCTACTTGTTGGGGAGTGCCTTCCCCAAACCCTGCTGGCCGGCGCTCCTCGCCGGTGTTGTGGCGCAGCCGCGCCACAAAAATCTGTCAGCCTCGCCCCCCTGCGTTCTCGCCTGACCGGGCGGAAAATGGGGAGGCTGTTTCCGCAATCGCCGCAGGGCGGCGCACCCGCCGGAACAGTACATCCGCTTCGCGTCTGTACTGTTCCATCGGGTCAGAAAGGGATACGACAAAAGTAGACACCAAAACGCATTGACAATACTTTGCGTTCGCTCTATAATAGCCTTAACGATGAGCGATACAAAAGTGAATATCAGTAAAATTCTCTGCACCCAGATGGTCTTGACCACCTGGGTGCATTGTGTTTTTCCAAAGCCTGATGTTCCCTTCTCCATCGCGTAACACATCGCCCATGACAACTGAATATGGAAAACTTGAAAGATGTATAATGGGCGAACTATACCCTAAAGGAAATTTCAAAACAGGAGGTAAAAATTATTGTCCAAACGCTACAAGACACCCCACCGTGACCGCATCATCAAGACCCGTGTGACCGAGGAAGAACACGCCGACTTCATGGAGCGCCTGACCGCCTACGGCATGAGCCAGTCCGAATTTATCCGGCAGGTCATCACCGGCGCAACGGTCAAGCCCATCATCACCGTGTCCCCCCGTCAATGACGAGCTGCTTGCCGCCGTGGGAAGGCTGACCTCGGCGGCAACCTCAATCAGATTGCCCGATGCCATAACCCCGACCTACCGACTATCGCCTTGGAGTTCTGGGGGCTGCCAATGTCTTTCGCCGACCACTCGCCGATAAACCCCAGAAAAACACTCCAGGCAAGACTTACTGATTTTCATATGAGATACCAGCGTACAAATATTGTCTGTACCGCTTCTGCCTCTTTGGAGCGCATGGAGTGAGTATAAATGTTCATGGTAGTAGTAATGTTGCTGTGCCCTAACCGCTTTTGCGCCACCTTAAGGAAACGCTGATTTAATCCCCCGAAATGATAGAAGAAGAAGGGAAACCAGTGGCATTTTGGTATGAAGTGCCACACCGGCGTGGATGCCGGGAGCGGCTTTGTCCACACAGTGGAGGCCACCGCCGCCAATGTCCGCGGCGTCACTGCAGCGGCAAGGCTTCTGCGGGAAGATGATAAGGCGGTCTGCGGGGACAGTGCCTGCCTTGGGACAGAGAAACGGGAAGAAATCAAAAGCAATCCGCAGCTTTGTGCCATTGAATACCGCATCAACCGCAGGCCGGGCCGGTTCCCCAGGGTTTCAGACAATGACATTGACTGGGAGCGGTATATTGAAAACCGAAAATCTGCCGTACGCTGCAAGGTGGAGCATCCCTACAGGATTGTGAAGAACATTTTCGGTTTTCGAAAAACCGTTTACCGGGGTCTGAGAAAAAATCTTAACCGATTACACGTTCTCTTCGCCAGCGCAAATCTGTACATGCTTGCCAGGGCGGGCGGTTCCCTATGCCCCGCCTAAGGTTTTTGCGCTCTTCGACCGGGCCGTGACTGGAAAAGCATGGTCGTTTATTGGACATTTCCATTACCTTCGTCTGTTTGCCTGGCTTTTACCTGCTTTCATCAGTGCTTCCTTAAGTCAGCGTTTCCTTAAGATAGTCCAGAAATTTTTCGCGGGTCGTTCCACCGCTGTAAATCGTATAGGCCGTCTCACCATTGCGTCTTATGGAGGAAAGAATCGTGGTATTGGCAGGCGTATTCAAGGGAGTCTTGTCTGCTGACCGCTCCCCGCCGATGGCCCGCCCACAGCGGCGGCTCAAGTCCGTGTTTACGCCGCTTTCATCCAGAAATACCAGTTTGTCCGCTTCGCATTGCGTGATCATTCCACTCCAGGCTTCTCACGCCGCCACAACATCGAACACGCCCCCGCTCTGCCGCGTAAAAGGACTTCTTCTTGTAAACATAACCCAGTCTAATCACGGCCTTTCGCACCGTTTCGTTACTGACAGACAGTCCCTGTTTTTCGATGATTTCGTCGATTGTAATATCCGGCTGGGCTGCGATCAGTTGGTCTATGCCCTGCAAATCTTCTTCCGTCAGGGCCGGTTTCCTTCCTCGCTGACTGGTTTGACGTTCTACACTGCCGGTTTTCTTCTTTTGTCCGCTCAAACGATACACGGTACTGGTACTTACCTGGAAACACTTTGCCACTGTCTGTGCATCGTGGGTCTGTTCATATGCCTGTACCAGCAGTCTTCGCGCCTCGTTGTGTAACATACCTATCACCTTCGCCAGACCATATCCAGATAAATCGACGCACAGGAAGCGGGCTTCTGATGGGTGCGCTGGTGGGTATTAATATACACATTGCTTTCTCAAGAAAAAGCTCGATGCGTATGAACATACACACCGAGCCTTTTAGAGCACTATTCATTTTGCAATGCTTGGAGGAAATCAAGGACACCAGCATCCATAGCAAGATCCTGCCTTTCATCATCCTTAACATCCTGCGGAACCGACACATGCTTTAATTCTTCCCGGAGAACCTCTCGCAGAGTATCCTTCAAATCTTTCCGCTTATGATAACCGCAGACCGCCTCACAGACAGCGCTGGTCTTGTTCTTTTCTTCCGAGAGAATTTGCCAAGTTTCCCACTGCATAGGATTGTCTAATGACAAGACGATATGATACGTTCACCTCGCCGGGGGCCCCAGCGGGGGCATCCTGCGCGGGTGGTTCCCCGGCGGCCTGCTCGGGGGCTTTCTCCGGGGCCGGGGGCTCCGGCGTGGGAGCCTCAGCCGGGCCCGTATCGAACAGGCTGGGCTGGGGATTTTCCTCCGGGCTCGTGTTCAGCTTTTCGTCTGCCATTCGTTACCTCCTTTTTATTTTCGTGAATGTTGCACAAATTTTGTGTTAAAAGTTTGTTACTATTTTTTCGCCTCCCTCCCGGCTATCCACGCAAAAAAGCCGCCCGTTTTTTCTTCCCGGACGGCTTTCTGCGTAATGTGATAGCTCTAATTTTATTTTTTTGTGGTTGCAGGCTCCGAAAAGCCTTGGATTTACACTCGTAAAGAACCATTTATAAAACGACAATATTTACGAGCAGTCACCAAAAAACTAATCCTTTGTGACAAAATCGAACATCCAGAAAAAAACACGATTTGACAATCGTGTTTTTTTCATGCCCAAAAGGAGGCAGCAACTATGCCGGATATGAAATTACCAAGCTATTTTTACGGCGATGAGGCGATGCAGTTTACCTACTTCCGCATCCCCTGCCAGCTTATCACCCACCCCCGCTTTAAGCACCTTTCCACGGACTCCAAGCTGCTCTATGGGATGCTGCTTGACCGCATGAGCCTGTCCATCAAAAACGAGTGGTACGATGATACCGGGCGCGTCTACATTTACTACACTGTAGACGAGGTATGCAGCAATCTGAACTGCGGACGGGACAAGGCCATGAGGCTGCTGGCCGAGCTGGACACCGGCAAGGGCGTCGGTCTGATCGAGCGGAAGAAGCAGGGCCAGGGCAAGCCCACCCGGATATATGTCAAGCGTTTCACCACACAGGAGATACCTCCCCAGCCTGAGAAGAAGCCGGAGCCTCCCGCGCCACCTCCTGGCGTCGAGTTTGCCGACGTGCAGAAGTCGGATTTTCCGACCTCAAGACGCCGCAAAAATCCACCTCAAGAAGTCGAGGAAACCGACCCTAATCAAACTAAAAGAAATCAACTTGATTTTATCCAGCCTGATCCATCCATCTATCCCCCAGCCCCCAGCGGGCGGCAAATGGGGATTGATCGATGCGAGGTGAGAGAGGAAGTCAAAGAAAATATCGAATATGAGCATTTACGGCAGGAGCTTCCCTACGACGATGTGGAGAGCCTTTTGGAGCTGATTGTGGACGTGTTGAGCAGCACGGCCTCCACCATACGGATTGGCGGTGAAGTCTTACCTGTGGATGCTGTCAGGCGGCGCTTTCGCCAGCTTGACAGCGAACATATCAAGTACATCATCGACTCCATGAGCCAGACAACCACAAAAATCAATAACATCCGGGCCTATCTGCTGACGGCGCTTTACAACGCGCCTATCACGATAGGCCCTTACTATTCCGCCGCCGTCCGGCACGATTTTGGTTAATGCGTCTCACCGTGAGCAATGCCATTAAGTTAACCAGAAGTTACCAAAAAGAGAGTTGCGCGGCAGGCAGGGGCGTCAACGCGCGGGGACATACACAGGAGAAATGCGGTTGCCGGCAACCACGGGTCTGGG
>NZ_CATMPS010000032.1:0-31993 GCF_950073225.1 uncultured Oscillibacter sp. | reverse complement strand
ATTAGTTTTCTGGGCTGATTTAATTTCTAGATATTGTTCTGCACTGAATTTATACTTCATTTTATCACCGTGTCTATTATATCACAGCATTTATTAAAATGCTATTTTTTATTGCAGCTTAGTATGAAGAACTATTTCCACTCCCTGACGGCCTATGTATTCGGCGCGGGGCTGCTCCTGGCGGTGGGGCTGGGCGCGCTGCGCTACAATCTCCAGGCGGCGGTGAGCAACTTTGAATTTGCCCTCAGCTATTTCAGCATCGTTCTCGCTGTCATCGTTCCCATCCTGACCATGCGGGTCATCGCAGAGGAGCGCAAGCAGAGAACCGACCAGCTTTTATACGCCCTTCCCATCACCACCACCCAGGTGATTGTGGGCAAGTATCTGGCGCTGCTGACGGTTTATCTGATTCCGCTGTGCGTGATTGCGGTTTATCCCCTGATCTTCTCCCGCTTTGGGGACGTGTATCTGCTGACCTCTTACGGCTCCATTCTGGCGTTCTTTCTCATGGGCGCGGCGCTGATCGCGTTGGGGGTGTTCATCTCCTCCCTGACGGACAACCAGGGCTTCGCCGCCGGGATCGGGATCGCGGTGATCCTGCTGAACTATTACAGCGTGAGCCTCTCGGAGTACGTCTCCTCTACGGTTTTCGGTTCTGTTGCCGCGCTGTGCGTACTCATTCTGGCCTTGGGCGCGGTAATCAAATATTTGACAAAAAACGAAAATCTGGCTTACGCTGTCTGCTTTGTCTTGATAGCGGCCATTGCCATTGTTGCCTTTATGGACAATACGAAATTCGAGGGGCTGCTGCCCGCCGCGATGACCAAGCTGTCCCTGTTTGACCGCTTTACCGGCTTTGTCAACGGCGTTTTTGATATGACCTCCGTTGTCTACTACGCCAGCGTGGCCGTGTTTTTCCTGCTCCTGTCTGTCCAATCGCTGGAGAAACGGAGGTACAACTGATGAAAAACCGAAACGCCTTTCGCGGCGGCTCCTACGCTCTGGCGATCTCCGCGGTGGTGCTGGCCATTTTGGTGGTGGTCAACATCTTTGCCTCCGCTCTGCCTCCCGCCGCCACCAAGTACGACATCAGCGCCTCCAAGCTCTATTCCATCACCAGCAACACCAAAGTGGTGGTCAATGCCTTGGAGCAGGATGTGACCATCTATTGGGTGGTGCAGTCCGGCGAGGAGAATCAGGTCATTGAAAACCTGCTGAGCAAGTATGACAGTCTCTCCGACCACATTGAGGTGGTGAAAAAGAACCCGGACGTCTATCCGACCTTTGCGGAACAGTACACCGATGAAACCGTCCAGAACAACAGCCTCATTGTGGAGTGCGGTGAGCGCAGCCGCTTTATCGGCTATGAGGACATCTTTGTGCAGGAGCCGGATATTTACTCCTACTCTTACAGCACCTCCTTTGACGGCGAGGGCGCTATCACCTCCGCCATCGACTACGTGACCACCGAGGAGCTGCCCAAGATCTACATTCTGGAGGGCCACGGGGAGGCCGAGCTTCCCGCCTCCTTCCGGGATCAGATCGAAAAGGAAAACATGGAAACGGAATCCCTCTCCCTGCTGACGGTGGACGCCATCCCGGAGGACGCGGACTGTGTCATGATCTACGCTCCGTCCAGCGACATCTCCCAGGAGGAGCGGGATCTGCTGGCGGACTATGCCTCGGGGGGCGGCAAGCTGTTTGCAGCAGCCGGACCTGTGCCTGACAGCGATCTGGACAATCTCTATAGCCTGTTGGCGGACTACGGCATAGAGGCCAATGAGGGCGTGGTGGTGGAGCCGGACCGGGAACACTATTCCTTCCAAGGCCCTCTCGCCCTGCTGCCTGATATGAACAGCCATGCCATTACAGATTCCCTGATGGACGAAAACTACTATCCCACCATGCCCGTCTCCCTGGGCCTGACGGTTCCCCAGGACTCCGAGAGTGTGACTACTCTGCTGACCACTTCCGAATCCGCGTTCAGCAAGTTAGATGCCTACGACATGACGGATTATGAGAAGGAAGATGGGGACATTGACGGCCCCTTTGCCGTGGCCGTTTCCATTGACACTGCCGGTGAGGGGCAGATCGTTTGGTTTACATCTTCCCATTTCCTGGACGATATGCACAACGCGGTTTCCTCCGGGGCCAACGCCAACCTGAGTATGAACGCCCTGTCCTCCCTGATCGGTGAGACAGAGGCCATGGCGATCCGCAGCAAGTCGCTGAATTACAACTACCTCACGATCAGTGATTCCACCGCTTCTCTGCTGAAGGTGCTGATGATCGGCGTATTCCCGCTGGCGTACCTGGGTATCGGTGTTGTGGCAGCGTTGAAAAGAAGGAGGCTTCAAAATGAGCCGGTCTAAAAAACTTTATATTCTGCTGGGTGTTTTCGTTGTGGCCTGCGTCGCAACCCTTGCGGTCACTCAGATAGCGGAGCACAAGGAACAGATCAAGAACAGCGGCGAACCGATTCTGGAGTTGTCCAGCGACTCCGTTCAAGCCCTCTCCTGGGAACACAAGGGAGAAACTCTGGCGTTCCACAGGGATGAGACATGGCTTTATGACGAGGACGAGAAGTTTCCGGTGAGCGAGGACAAGATCAACGAACTGCTGGAGCAATTCCAGCCTCTCAGCGCGGCTTTTGTCATTGAGGAGGTAGAGGACTTTGGGCAGTATGGACTGGACAACCCCGTGTGTACCATTCACCTGACCACGGAGGAACAGTCTTATGAGATTAAGCTGGGAGACTTCAGCAAGATGGATTCCCAGCGGTATGCCTCCATCGGAGACGGCAACGTCTACCTGGTTCAGAACGACCCGCTGGATCAGTTTGACGCCGTCCTCAGCGATATGATCCGGCACGATAAAATGCCAGACTTTGACCAGGCGACCAGTATCCAATTCTCCGGCGCGCAGGATTATTCCGTTTCCTACGAGGAGGACAGCTCCAATACCTACTGCGCCGAGGATGTCTACTTTACCCGGCGCGGCGGAAAATCCCTGCCTCTGGATACGGATCGGGTAGACAGCTATCTGCGTAAAATCTCAAATTTGAATCCGACCAACTATGTCACCTATAACGTGACGGACGAGGAGCTGACCACCTACGGCCTGGATACACCAGAGCTGACGGTCACTGTGGAGTATACGCCAAAGGACGAGGAAACGGCAGAAGTGTTTATTCTCCATATCAGCCGTGATCCAGAGGAGATCAAGAAACCGTCCGATGAGGATGACGGCGAGGATGAGACGGTCACGGCATATTTGCGGGTAGATCAGTCCCCCATCATCTATCAGATCTCCTCCGACCAGTACCAGAATCTGATGGCCGCATCCTATGACGACCTCCGGCATCTGGAGGTATTTGCCGCGGACTTTACGGATGTCCGGCAGATCGACATTTCTTTGGAAGGGGACTCCTATACCCTGACTTCGGAGGAAAAGGGAAAGGAGCGTACTTGGTCCTGCCAAGGGGAGGAATTGGAAATTGATGACCTCAAAGAGACTTTGGAGGCTCTGCGTGCGGATGAGTTCACCAGTGAAAAGCCCTCTCAGAAGGAAGAAATCGGCCTGACCGTCCACCTTGACAATGAGCATTTTCCGACAGTTTCGATTCGGCTGTACCGGTATGATGGAACCCATTGCCTCGCGGTGGTAGACGGAGAGAGCGTGGCTTTGGTGAACCGTGGAGAGGTCGTTGATCTGATCGAGGCGATTCATGAAATTGTGTTAAACGGATAGACAAGCAAACAGCGGCATTGAATCTGACGATTCAATGCCGCTGCTGTTTTCATCATGCTGCATTCTTCAAAAAAATAGAGAAAAATCAGAAAACCTATTGACTCTCCCACAATGGGATAGCTTATAATGCCTTTCTGCCAAGGAACCGCTTGATGAAATGGGGTGAGAATATGCGCCGTCATATCCTAACCATCGGAATACGGACTTCTCTCCTGAACGCGCTTGAAAGTACAGTACCGAAGGACAAGGTACAGATCATTTCCTCACCCGACATCAAAATAGCGGAGTGGCTGCTCGCGCATCGCGGGTTTGCGGTCGTGATCGTTGACCTGGAACTCTTTTTGCAGCTCACGCCGGACTTTCTAAACGAGATCAGGCGGAAGGCTCCCTATATCATTGTGCTGGGGAATGCCGGAACGAAATATAACTGGCGAGTAGAAGATGCCGCCGATTTGTTCCTATCCTACCAGATACCGCTTCTAAAGCTCTGGGTGCTGATTATGAATGCGTTGTCTCTGCGAATTGGTGAATGAATATTTTCAGTCCAATATCCTGTCAGGAAGCGAGGTCATTGGGGAGTGAGCAGCAAAGTTCAAAAAGAGGTGCGGTGCAGTCATAATCCCCAGGAGACAGTTCAGATTCTATGACATACTTTTCATAATCCAGCGCAAATTGCTCCAGGAAAATATCTGCGGCCTGTTCAATCGCAGGAGCCTCCTGTTTGCAACAAAGATACTCGCCCGCCGGAAGCCGCAAAAAATTCTTGGGAAGTTCCCGCACTCCCTCCGGAACGTCTACGCCAATGTAAAAGAGCAATTCTCTCATGCTCCCTTGGCAGTGAAGCAGCCGCCCGGAAAAATAATTGATCGTTAGCCCGCTGCTTTCCGCTATCTGCACTAAGCTGTGGAATAGGGCGAGGGCTTTCATTCCCGTACCATTTTCTGGATATGGGGTAAGCAAAAGATTCATAGCGGGGTAGCTGCACCGCACCATAGTATGGCTTTTTTGAACCAGCTCGCTGCGTTCGATTTCAGCCTGCATTTTTTCCAGCTTAGCCAGCCGCTCCTGTATGGCTTGAATTTTTTCCTTGGCCAGTATCGTGCCGCGCTCAACCAACTTGCCGTAATGAATCCGGCTGCCGCCGTCCATGCAATAGTCCGTAAACTGCTTGAGGGGGATATCCAGATCAATACACAACTGGATCGCGTCTACCACAGGGATTTGCTGCAAGCTGTAATAGCGGTAGCCGCTGCTGGGGTCAACGTAGGCAGGGCGCAGAATGCCCAAAGAATCATAATAACGGAGGGATTTGATGTGAACGCCAGTCTGTTTTGACAGAGCGCCAATGGACAACAGGTTTTCTTTCTTCATGGCAAAAACTCTCCCAAAATAGGATGTTTCATTCTATCATCATCTAAAAAACTTGTAAAACAAGAAACCCTGCGGAAAGGCGCGGGGGAGGAGGTAATCAAATGCACAACGCAAAACTTCGGACTGTGGCCCGGTATGTGATTCCAGCGATATGCAGCAATGTCTGCTTCTTCCTGTTCACCATTGTTGACGCAATCTTTGTGGGCAGAGGGGTTGGGACAAATGCGCTGGGGGCGATCAATCTGGCCGGTCCCGCCATACTGATGGTAGGCGCGGTGAATATGCTCATCAGCATTGGAGGCGTTGCGATCTATGCCATCCGCATCGGCCAGGGGGACGTGGATGGCGCAAACGATGTGTTCCGCCACGGGATACTCCTTCAGCTCTGCGCCGCCGCTGTGTTCTCGGTCACGGGCACATTTTTTGCGGATGGAATCTGCGCTCTGCTGGGCGCCAACGAAACCTTCCATCATTTGGCGGTGGATTATCTGTTTTGGTACTCCATTTTTATCATCCCCTCGGGCCTGTCCATCGGATTGCAGAACTACTGCCGCAATGACAACGCACCCGGCCTGGTAAGTATGGTGGTCATTATCACAACGATATGCAATATTTTTGGCGACTGGCTCTTGATCTATCCCTTCCAGATGGGAACAAGGGGCGCGGCAATCGCCACGGGCATTTCTCAGACCATCGGTTTGCTGATTCTCCTGACACGCTTTGCCCGCAAGCGAGGCAGCCTCCGCTTTGGCAGGGCGAAACTAAATGCTGGCCTTTTCCGGGACATTGTTGTCCATGGCCTGCCGGAAGGAATCAGCCAACTGTCCAACCCAGTGATGACCCTCTGCATGAACTTTGTGCTGATTCAAAGAATTGGCGATCTTGGCGTCAACGCGTTTTCTGTAATCTCGTACATAGCGTCCTTTTCCATCACCGCTTTCTTTGGCGCCAGCGAGGGCTTGCAGCCTCTGTTCGGCCAGAGCTATGGCGCGAAAAACGAGGCGGATTTGAAATATTACTTGAAAACCGGTCTGACCGTCAGCGCCGTGGGGAGTATCCTGATCACCGGTTTGTCTATTTTGCTGGGAAAGCCAATTTGCGTATTGTTTGGCACGGATACCGTAACAACAGAGTATATCGTAAAGTATCTCCCTCAATTCGCCGTAGGATTTATTATTACGGCGGTCAATGTAATGATTTCGGCCTACTTGTATTCCACGGAACGCTCCGCTTTGTCCACCGGCATCAATATTCTGCGGAGCCTTGTCATCAATTCCGCTGTGATCTTGATTCTGCCCCATATTTTTGGAGACGGGGCAATTTGGTTCTCGCTGCTCGTTTATGAGGCGATTGTGCTGGTGATTGCTGTGGGATTGCTGAAATATTCTGAACGGAACGGCATCCAGTTTAAGTAAGGAGGAAGCGAATATGATTATCACGATCAGCCGGGAATTTGGCAGCGGAGGCCGGGAATTGGGGAAGCGTCTGTCAGAAGCGCTACATATTCCCTGCTATGACAATGAGATTATAGCGATGATTTCTGACGAGCAGGGGCTTGATCCAGACTATGTGGCCCGTGTCTCGGAGAGCAGCTTGCGGGCGGAGTATCCGTTGACGGTTGGGCGGCGCTTTTCCATTCCCTACAAGGTGATGGAGCAGTCTATCATGGTGGCAGTTACCCAGCAAAAAATCATTGAGAAGCTGGCGCGGCAGGGTGACTGCGTGATTGTCGGGCGCTGCGCGGACACAGTACTGGCCCACCTGCATCCGCTTCGCATTTTCGTCTATGCTGACCGGGCGTCCAAGCTCAAGCGGTGTCAGGAGCGGGCCACGGAGCAGGAAAACTTTGCGCTGGCGGAGATGGAGCGCCGGATGCGGCAGATCGACAAGAACCGGGCCAAAAAACATGAGCTGACGGCAAGTATCTCCTGGGGAGCGAAAGAAGGGTATGATCTCTGCATTAACACATCCGGCAGAGAGATCAAAACACTGATTCCGGCTCTTGCAGCTTATTGTCAGGCTGTCGGCAAAGACCGATGAACTGTGATAGGCCGTCAATGCGGCAAGCGGTTGACTGCGTCAAAAACATTGCCGATGCCCTTCTCCTCCAACAGATGCCGAAAGTGCAGCAGGGTCGTGGCGTCCGGGACATCCTGCTCTAAAAAGTTGATCCCCATAAATTTGCGCATGGCATAGCTGTCATAAATTGCGTCCTCTACTCCTTCATCGGATAAGCTGAACCAGCATTGCAGCAGATACATCCGCAGCATGGTTTCTATCTCAATCGGCGGACGGCCGCGTTTCCCGGTTGGATAGTGGGGGACAACCAGCGATACCCATTCTTCCCATTCGGGGGATTAAATCAGCGTTTCCTTAATTGCGTTGGATTTACCTACGTAGGTTTTTCCGGTGTTGGATAATCCGGCAACGGTTTCCCCGATGCCGGTTATTCCAACACCGGGGGATCAGACGGCGGCTGTGGCTGTTCGTAGATGCTGTACTCCGCTCCGCATAACCGTCCCTGGCTGTCCCGTTCTCTTGTCCGTACAATATACCCGGCCTGCTCCAGCTCATGAACGGCCTGACGGATGGCATCAAGCCGCTCCCGGTTGATACAAGCCAGCCCTTGCAGGGTGTAGTCCCACTCCTCTGGAAGTGAGAGGATTTGCGGCAGCAGGCCCTTGGCTTTCAAGGAGAGTGGTTTGTCCCGCAGGTGATGGTTTGACATGACGGTGTAGTTTGCATTTTTCTCGACACGAAATATTGCCATTTTCGCTCCTTTCCATATGCAAAATGGCATTCTCTGCCAGATCGGGGCAGGGAACACCATTTTTGCTTTTGCGAATACTAACTTATTCTGCTTTCGACGGTGACGCAGGGGAACTACCCGCCCACAGGCGGCATTGGGGTCAGGGAATTTACCCCTGCAAGTGCAAAAATGTACATTTTTGCTATGCTTGCGACAATAAGAGCGAGCCAAGTATTGGGTAGATTATGAGCCAAGAGATATTTGGCCAGGAATGGGTAACTGCCCTTGAAAGGCAGCTCATGCTGAAGCTACAATGAGAGGGCAATCGGTCTGACGACGCTATGCTTGAGCTTCTACGCTCGTCGCCGCAAACTGTCAGCCGGCCCTCTCATTGCGGCGTTCGATTGTGCAGGTTGAGATAACGGCTAAGCCGTACACTCGGGTAACAACGCAAGAGGAGCTGGCCGGGCTGGCGGAGCGTTTGCAAGGGCTCGGGGGCGATATTCGAATCATCATGGAGCATACAGGTATGTACTGGAGGCCCATCGCCCACTCGCTCAAAGAGGCGGGATTTTTCGTCAGTGTCGTCAATGCCATTCTCATCCACAACTTCAGTGACAACTCCCTCCGCAAAGTAAAGACGGATAAAGCGGATGCCCTCAAGATCGCCAACTATGGGCTGACGTTCTGGACAGAGCTGCGCAATTTTTCTGACGAGGATGAAACCCGCCAGATGCTAAAGATGCAGTGCAGACTGTATGAGCGGACGCAAAAGATCAGCGTTGAACTGCGTAATGGCCTGATCTCACTGCTGGATCAGACGTTTCCGAGAATTAACGAGATACTGCCCGCTCACTATTGCACCAAACGTGGCCACTACAAATGGGTCGATGTTTCTAAACGCTTCTGGCACAAAGACATTGATTGTCCAATCGGTAGACTGCCTGAATGCAGTGTACGAATCTATGGCGGTTCTTCGGGCGGAAATGAAGCGGTTGGCGTCTCTGCTGCCGGAATATGAGGTCGTCATGGCCATGCAAGGTGCGGGAGATGTCACCGGCCCGAAGCTGATGGCGGAAATCGGCGATGTACGACGCTTCACGAACAAGAACGCCCTGGTGGCCTTTGCTGGTGTAGACGCGCCTCCGTTCCAATCTGGCAGCTTTGAGGCCAAGTCCAGACATGTATCCAAGCGTGGATCTCCACATCTGCGCAGGACGCTGTTTCAAGTCATGAGCGTCGTCCTGCAGCGTAGTTCCACGGACAACCCGATCTATTCCTTCATGGACAAGAAGCGGGCAGAGGGGAAACATTTCTATGTGTACACGGTTGCCGGCGCGGCAAAGTTCCTGCGGGTCTATTACGCCAGAGTCAAGGAATATCTGCTTGCGTTGGAAACGAAACAAGAGACTGCCGCATAAGTTTGGCGGCAAGTTTTATCTTGCATAATTTAAGCGCGCCAAATTCGGCCAACCGGAGCTGCTCTTGTTGGTCTGGTTTTTGTGCCTGTTTTTAAGTGAATGACCTTTTCAAAAATTTTTCTAAAAAAGTGCCGCTTGGGGCTTGACATTTATTTGCAGGTTTGCGTCCTCTCCGCCTCTGGCGGCGAGGGCTTTGGCCCCGCCGAAGGCGGGGCCTTTTCCAGGCGGTAGAGTGATTGGAATTTTGGGGCGCGGGGTATGTCCGTTAGCAGATTATTGCCGCATGGTGTTCCATACCTTTCCGGCCTGGGCAAGTATATCTTCCTCTCCGGCCTCGTCCTGCCAGATACAGGAGGCGGCGCAGTCCATAAACCAATCCGCCCGCAGCAAAGACAGGATGATATCCCACATGACGGCGAAGTCATCGTCGTGGCCTTTGTCCTGGAAGGTGAGTGTTTCTCCGTCAGAAACGCAGGGAAGATCGTGGGCAGTGAACAAACTTTTTATTATCTGATGTACGTCTTCCAGCGTGTAGTCTCTTTGCTCTACGGCGGTTTTGTTAAAGGAAAATTTTACTTCCATCAGGGGACACCTCCTGTTATTGGATAGCCCACATCATATCAGCCACCCCAGGCAATGTCCAGATGATTCGACAAACACCTCTGTTCGGCGGCTAGGTGCAATGTATTGACACCCTCGCTCTGACAGTTTAGGGAAGCAGAGGAGGACAAAGTGTCAATACATGACACCTTGTCCTCAGCCTTGGCCGCTATAATGTACCCTCATCCGAATGCAGGGTCTGCTGGCACTCACACAAAAATTCGTTTTTGAGCAGATCGCCAATAGTTTGAAATATCTGAGCCAATTCATAGGATTCCCGCACAGAGTCCTCAACCTCATCCGGCCTCATATGTGTGTTTTCCACCCAGATGCGGACATTTTCCAATGTAGGAGTCAGTAGAACTGCCCTTTCATATGCTTTGCAGAACAGAGCCGCGATTTTCCCCCTGCACTCCGCTTCAGCATCCAGCTGGTCAATTTCATGTACAGCCGGCAACATCTCGGCGGCAACGGATTCCTGTTCGCCCAGCGGCAGATGCTGAACGGCTTTCAGGATTTTCCAGCCCCGGTTGATGGATACATCTTTCTTGTCTAGTGCGTCTTTTAGGACTTGGGGCGCGGCTTCCGCCAGCTGCGTAATCCTGCCCATGGTCTGCTCTCCGATTCCTACGGCCAGGGCCGCTTCCTTCCTGCTATCCACAGGTAAAATCGGGTTTGGTGAAATCACCAAACCCGATTTTGCGCTTTCGCTTTTGTGGTCACCGCCCCCTGCGGCCATGTTTGCCCTCGCCCTGGCCTCGATCTCCGGTTTGAGTTTCAGCACATTCTTACCTAATTCCCACTTATCCAGGTTGCGTCGGCCCTTCTGGGTGTCCAGCGCCCATTGCTTGGCTTCAAGCAAATCAGCGAACGAAAATACCAGCATTTTGTAGGGCAAACCGTGTTTTTCGCAGATTCGGAAGCGGTTGTGTCCGTCAATGAGAATCATATCCTCGTTGACGATAACCGGGGCATAGCAGCCGTTTTCCAGGATGTCCCTCTCCAAAGAAAAAAACTGCTCACCGCTGAGAGGCGGGAGCAGGTGTTCCATCTCCGACAGGATGACCAGCGTCCGTTCAGAGCTGCTGTATTCGTTTTTTGTGTTTTTCAGAGTACCATCTCCTTCAGTTCGTTTTTTGTGAGCCTTCGCCGTAAGTTTGCCGTTCTCTCCAATCCGGTTCCTGACAGGCAACCCCGCTCGGCGCTGTGTCGCGTGTCTTCCCTTGGCTAATGTCATTAAGTTAGAAATAAGGAGAAGATAAAGTCAAAAAAGATGTAAAAAGGGGTTGACAAAGGAGGAAAAATGTGCGGCGAAGCCCTGAAAAGTAAACTTGCTTTTCGGGGGGACGCCGCACATGAAATATACACCAAAATTTTTGCGGAGAATGCTGCTTTCTATGATCCGGAAAATGGGGGAGCACCCAGACAAATACGTCAGGCAGACGGGACGGGATTTTACCCGTCCCCGGACGCTGACCTTCGAAACGGTCATATCCCTGCTGCTGACCATGAGCGAAAACAGATCGGGAAGGTGCTCATCGGACGGTTTCAAAACAGCGAAAAAACACCGTCGGCCTCGGCGTTTGTCCAGCAGCGGCAGAAGCTGCTGCCCGCAGCGCTGGAGACGCTGTTCCACCGCTTCACAGCCCTGCTGCGCCCTGGGAAGACCTTTCGTGGCTATCGTCTGCTGGCAGTGGATGGCTCGTCGCTGAAATCCGCCGCCTACCCGGAGGACCCAGCCTCCTACCGCCCCGGCACGTCCAGACAGCACGGCTGGAACCTCTGGCACATGAACGCGCTCTTTGACCTGGAAAACGGCATTTATACCGACCTGATCGTGCAGAAGGAGCACGAAAAAAACGAGTGCAGAGCCCTGTGCCAAATGGCAGACCGCTCCCGCGTTTCCGGGAAGGTGATCCTGCTGGCTGACCGGAATTACGAATCCTGCAACAATCTGGCCCACCTGGAGAAGCGGAACTGGAATTACCTGATCCGTATTCGGGACAAGGCACGGGGCATTGCATACGGTATGCCTCTGCCTGACCAGCTGGAGTTCGACATTCCCCTCAAACTCACCCTGGGCCGGCTGACGCCGCGGCAGTTGGAGACCCGCGGCATCGCCGTCCCCAAGTCCTATTACCGTATCCCGCCCACAATGACGTTTGACTTTTTAGAGTCGAACAGCCCGGATTTCTACGAAATATCCTTCCGCGTTGTCCGTTTACAAACCGACAGCGGCAATACGGAAACCCTTATCACCAATCTCGACCCGGACCGGTTCCCCCTCGCCGCCCTCAAAGCCCTCTACGCCAGACGCTGGGGCATTGAGACCTCCTTCCGCAGCCTGAAATACGCCGTGGGCCTCATCCATCTTCACGCAAAGAAGCCGGACCTTGTCCTCCAGGAGGTTTTCGCCAGTTTCCTCATCTTTAATTTCTCACAGGCCGCTGCCTGGGCTGTGGACGCGTCTCAGGGCACAGCCAAATACAAGCGTCATGTCAATTTCTCCGACGCTGTCTTTGCCTGCTGTGCTTTCCTGCGCCGCTCCGCCGCTGATCCGCTCCCGCTCCTCCGGCGAAGACTGCTCCCGCTTCGCCTTGGGCGCACCGCCCCAAGGCCAAAAATCACAGGTAACCGCATTTCCGCCTGCTATGCCTCCGCTCGCTGACCTTTTCTATGTCCTTTTTCTGACGGAGCTGCCTCCGTCTGCTTTTGCTGCCTCTTTTTCCTGATAAGTTCCTTCTGGATTTCCTTCGGAATTCCATTGCCTTCTGCCGTTTCTTTCTTCGCGGCTAGCTTAATGACATTACTTCCCTTGGCCCGTTCGTTCAAGCTGAAGTTATGGCAGGCTTCCCCGTAAAAGCATCTGATTGGACGGTCATGTACTTTTACCCTGAGCGCATAGGCACTCAGGGTACAGCGAAAACCTGTTCATAATATCCAATCTCTTTCGAGAATGCCTGTTAGAATAAAACCAGTTAAAATATGATTTCCCAATACATTGCTGTGGTGAAACGCATAACACTGGGAGAGAAGATCGTCAAGGGTGATTTTTTCCATAAAAATCCGGGCTATAGGGAAGGAGCAGGCTCATAAAAAGCTCTGCTCCTTCTTATTCTTAAGGAAGCGCTGATTTAATCCCCCGAGATGCACTCGGTGAAGAAGGGAAACCAGTGGCATTTTGGTATGAAGTGCCGCACCGGCGCGGATGCCGGGAGCGGCTTTGTTCACACAGTGGAGGCCACCGCCGCCAATGTCCACGATGTCACTGCAGCGGCAAGGCTTCTGCGGGAAGATGATAAGGCGGTCTGCGGGGACAGTGCCTGCCTTGGGATAGAGAAACGGGAAGAAATCAAAAGCAATCCGCAGCTTTCTGCCATTGAATACCGCATCAACCGCAGGCCGGGCCGGTTCCCTATGCCCCGCCTAAGGTTTTTGCGCCCTTCGACCGGGCTGGGACTGGAAAAGTGAGGATTTCATCCCCCAATATGGCCCTTTATTGGACGTTTCCACTGCCTTCGTCTGTTTGCCTGGCTTTTACCTGCTTTAATCAGCGCTTCCTTTACTTTCTGTCAGGGCATAGACTGACGATCTTACCCCATAGGAAAGTTACAATTTATATTGCGCTGTCCGGGATCGCGATGGCGCTCGACTGGCTGTTGCTCTTTGAGGCATATCAGCAAATCGGCGTCAGCCTGGGTATGCTGATCAACTATTGCGGCCCGGTCATTGTCGTGGCGCTTTCTGTAGTGTTGTTTAAGGAACGCATGACCTGCCCCAAGGCGGCGGCGTTGGTCATGGCGGCGCTTGGCACCGTTCTCATCAGCGGCCAGGCGGCGGCGGAAGGCGTCAATGGCTGGGGTTTGCTCTGTGCGGGACTGTCGGCGCTGGCTTATGCCGCTATGGTAATTTTCAATAAGTTGCCGAAAGAAATCACAGGCATGGAAAACGCTGTCCTGCAGTTGTTTTTCGCGGCTGTGACGGCAGCGGTCTTTGTCGGCTGTAAGCAAGGCTTCCATATGGAAATTGCCCGCGGGGATTGGATCCCGATTTTATGGATCAGCCTGCTGAATACAGGGGGCGGGTGCTATTTCTACTTTTCCTCTATTGGACGGCTGCCTGTGCAGACGGTGGCAATCTGCGGCTACATCGAACCGCTGTCCGCCGTTCTGTTCTCCGTGGTCTTTCTTCACGAGGCGCTGCTTCCCCTACAGGCAGCCGGCGCTCTGCTGATTGTCGGAGGGGCTTTGATTGGCGAAGGCGTCTTTCAAAAGAACCGCCGGCGATGAACGCCGCAGCCAGAAAATATTACCCCAGATATAGAAAAGAAAGCAAAAGGCGTCCCCGCCTGCCGGATTTGGCAGACGGGGATGCTTTTCAAAACAGGAGTTCTACAAAGGCCATTCCAGCGCAGTCCGCCGCCGTCAAAGTCCCAGCGGCATCCAGCAGGGCTGTCCGAAAGCTGCCGGGGCCCTGACACGGGGCTAGGGCTTCCGCCCGGCGGGAACAGGACTTCCAAAAAGCGGCGGCTGTAACGGCGGCGGCAAGAATGTCCGGTTCCACCGCCGCAAAGACGCCGCAGAGAACGGACAGCATGCATCCCGTACCAGTCACCTGCGTCATCAGGGAACTGCCGCCGGAGACCTTCCATAGGACGGTCCCATTTGAGATGAAATCCTCCGAGCCGGAAATCAGCACAGCGGTTTTCAGCTCCCGCGACAGGCGGAGCGTCAGGTTCCCCTGTTGGACGGAGTCCAGGGCGGCGGGACTGTCCACTCCTTGTGATTGGCTTTCCAGGTGGAGGAGGGCCCTGGCCTCCCCCGGGTTGACTCGCAGCAAGGAGGGCGTGAAGACTTCCAGCAGTCTTTCCACCCGCTCCAGCCGCCAGGGGCTGGCCCCCACGCCCACGGGGTCCAAAACGACGGGCTGTCCCAGCTTTTGAGCCGCCTGTCCCCGGAGGAGGCAGGCCCGGAATTTTTCCTCCTCCGGCGTGCCGGTGTTCAGCACGGCGGCGGCGGACACGGCGGCAACCGCCTCCATTTCCTCCGGCGCCTGAGCCATGATGGGGCTGGCCCCCACCGCCAGAGCCAGGTTGGCGCAGTCGTTGGCAGAAACCAGATTGGAGATGCAATGGATCAAAGGCCGGCGGTGTCGGACCGCCTCCAGCAGAAAAAAGTCAGGCCTTGTCATAGAGCCTCCCGTTGGATAGAATTTACCGCTCCAAAGCGGACTGCATGGATTTCAGTGCCCCGTTTTTTTGCAGGGCGTACACCAGGATTCCCGCGAGAATGGAACCCGCCGCAGTGGAGATCAGGAAGGGGATGATGTAGACGGTATAGGTCTCCGGCGTCAGGCCCATCAGCTCCTTCGCTACGGGGTAGGCCGCCAGGCCCCCCAGAACGCCGGTGCCCAGGACCTCGGCGGTCAGCGTTGCCGGGAGGTTCTTTGTCCTCCAGTAGACCAGACCGCACAGCAGAGCTCCGCACATGCTGCCGGGGAAGGCCAGAAGGCTCCCCCAGCCCAAGAGATTGCGCAGAAGGCTGGCTACAAAGGCCGTAGCCAAGCCGTACCAGGGCCCCAGGAAGACGGCGCAGAGGATGTTGACCATGTGCTGGACCGGGGCGCACTTGCTGCCGAAGACCGGGAAGGTGAGGAACATGCTGCCCACCACCGCCAGGGCGCAGAAGACCCCGGCAATGGACAGCTTTTGGACGGATTTGTTTTTCATCGTAAAAGCTCCTTCACAGCTAGAATCGCAAAGAGAAACACGCGGCAGCGCTTTCCCCCTGCATGGCAAGGACGGGCGGGACTGTCCGCCCTGGAAATTTCGGTCGAGGCTTACTGGCCTCCTCTCACGCCGGAACACGGCTTCCCATCGCTGCCGGGACCCCAGGGGCCCCTTGTATGGTCCGGCCCGGACGCAGGGCGCTCCCCCTCCGTCCGCTCCCGGTGGTCCGGGACGCCGGTGTGTGCTCTCTCCCTCCTTCGTGAAGAATTTGCAAAAAAGCAAGACGGCCCGCCGAAACGCGAACCGCCGTCAAAAGTCCCCTATCGACTCCCTACGGCGGCATTATCCGCGTCAGGTAAAGGGTCGAAGCGTCCGCTTCCTCTCAGCCTTTCGGCTCCCCTGCTTTTCGCCCCCAGCATACCACCGGGGGAAAATTTTGTCAAGGGGCTTGCAAATCCGGGCGGAAAAGAGTATGATAGGCCCACAATGAAAAAGGGGAGTCCGCTGGCGCGGGCTGAGAGGGGGCCGTGAAGGTCCCGACCCGGAACCTGATTTGGATCATGCCAACGTAGGGAAATAGCGGACGTCTTGCCGCAGATGAACCAGGTTGGTTTATCTGCGGATTTTATATTTTGAGGAGGACTTTGCCATGAACATAAGACCCGAAACGCTCCGCCTTTACGCCGTCACCGACCGGACCTGGGCGGCGGACGAGGAGGCTTTTTTCCGCCAGGTTGAGGACGCCGTCCGGGGGGGCGCGGCCATCGTCCAGCTCCGGGAAAAGCGCCTGGAGGACGCTGCCTTCCTGGCGGAGGCAAAGCGCTTTGTGTCCCTGTGCCGCAGACTGGGGGCCGTCAGCATCATCAACGACCGGGCGGACATCGCCCTGACCTCCGGAGCCGACGGCGTCCATGTGGGCCAGAGCGATCTGGAGGCGGAACGCGCCCGGGAGCTGCTGGGGCCGGATAAGATCGTCGGCGTCTCCGCCCATTCGCCGGAGGAGGCCCGCCGGGCCAGGGAGGCCGGGGCGGACTATCTGGGCTGCGGCGCGGCCTTCGTCACCGGGACCAAGGCCGACGCGAGGCCCATCTCCAGAGAGACCATCCGGACTGTCACGGCGGCGGCGGGCATCCCTGTGGTCGCCATCGGCGGTATCAGCCGGGAGAACATCCTGGAGCTCAAGGACCTGGGCCTCTCCGGCGTGGCCGTGGCCTCCGGTATCTTTGGGCAGAGAGACGCAGAGGCCGCCGCCCGGGAGCTGCTGGAGCTGTCGAAACGATTGTAAGGGAAAACCGCCCCCGGGCGTTTTTCACGCGGTGCGTTGGGGGCACCACCTCACGCCGCGTTATAAAACTTCAATGCGAAAAGGAGAGACGAGTATGAAAACAGCATTGACGATCGCTGGGACCGACCCCAGCGGAGGCGCCGGTATCCAGGCCGACATCAAGACCATGACCGCCAACGGGGTATTCGCCCTCACCGCCGTCACGGCCCTGGTGGCTCAGAACACTACCGGCGTCAAAAGCATCCAGGAGTCCGCACCGGACTTCCTGGCGGAGCAGCTGGACTGCGTGTTCACCGACATCTTCCCGGACGCGGTGAAGACCGGCATGGTAGCCAGCGTCCCTCTGATCGAGGTCATCGCGGACAAGCTTGCGCAGTACCAGGCGAAGAACATCGTGGTGGACCCGGTGATGGTGGCCACCTCCGGGGACCGGCTAATCTCCGAGGACGCGTTGGAGACCCTGAAAAGCCGCCTCCTGCCCCTGGCGGCGGTCCTCACTCCCAACATCCCCGAGGCGGAGATTCTCTCCGGTATGAGGATCGAAACGCAGGAGGGCATGACGCGGGCCGCCCAGGCCATTGGTGAAGCCTACGGCTGCGCTGTCCTCTGCAAGGGGGGGCATCAGGTCAGCGACGCCAACGATTTCCTCTGGCGGCCCGGCGGCGGGGGACGCTGGTTCCGCTCCCGGCGGGTGGATAATCCCAACACCCACGGCACGGGCTGCACCCTCTCCAGCGCCATCGCCTCCAATCTGGCGAAAGGCTTCGGCCTGGAGACGGCGGTACAGCGGGCGAAGGATTACATTTTCGGGGCCCTGTCCGCACAGCTGAACCTGGGGCATGGCTCCGGGCCCATGGACCACATGTGGGACCTCCACAGCCGCTTCATCGACGGGGAGGCAGGGACGTGAAAAAAACCTCCACGTTTCAGAACGGCCTCATTTGGTTCGGGGCCGGGGTCTCCCTGGCGGAGATTCTCACCGGTACCAGCTTCGCCTCGCTGGGGTTCACCCAGGGCTTTGCCGCCATCGTCACCGGCCATGTGATTGGCTGTATTCTGCTCTTCCTGGCGGGCCTCATCGGCGGGCGGAGCGGGCGAAGTGCCATGGAGACCGTGAAGATGAGCTTTGGACAAAAGGGCGGACTTCTGTTCGCCGTGCTGAACGTCCTCCAGCTGGTGGGCTGGACGGCGATTATGATCTACGACGGGGCCCTGGCGGCGGGCAGCGTGTTCCCCGCCGGGCGCTGGGCCTGGTGCCTGGTGATTGGGGGGCTGATTTTGCTCTGGATTCTGGTGGGCGTTACAAACCTCGGTTGGCTCAATAAGCTCTCCATGGCGGCGCTGTTCCTGCTGACGCTGGCGCTGTGCTGGGTGATTTTCGGTTCCGGTACGCCGCAGACTTCCGGCCTGGGAGAGGCCATGAGCTTCGGCGCGGCGGTGGAGCTGGCGGTGGCCATGCCTTTGAGCTGGCTGCCCCTCATCAGCGACTATACACGGGAGGCGGAAAAGCCTTTCCAGGCCACAGCGGTCAGCGCCATAGTCTACGGCCTGGTCTCTATATGGATGTACGCCATCGGCATGGGGGCGGCGATCTTCACAGGGGAGTCCGACATTGCCGCCGTCATGGTCAAGGCGGGCCTGGGTATCGCCGCCCTGGTCATCCTGATTTTGTCCACCGTGACGACCACCTTCCTGGACGCCTGGTCCGCCGGTATCTCCGCCGAGTCCATCAGCCCCCGGCTGACCGGGAAATGGATGGCCGTGGGGGCCGCCCTGCTGGGGACCGCCGGGGCGGTGTTGTTTCCCATGGACGACGTCACCGGCTTTCTGTATCTCATCGGCTCTGTCTTCGCCCCCATGATCGCCATTCAGATCGCGGACTTCTTCCTGCTGAGGCGGGACCGGTTTCAGGCAGATTTTGATGGACGGAATCTGGTAATTTGGTTAGTGGGTTTTGCCGCCTATCGGGGTCTAATGAGATTGGATCTGCCTTTGGGCTGTACTCTGGCGGATATGGCCCTGGTAGTTACGCTGTGTGTGCTGGTGGACAAACTGGCAGGGAAGCCGCCATTGCCTTGACCTGTCTGAGAATTCAATTTGTCGGATATAAACATGCGATGGGGGCACTTCCTTATGGAAGTGCCCCCATCATTTAGATGTTTCTTCTTATGCTCTAAACAGTCATACAGTTGTTGTCCTTGTGGGGGGTGGTCCTTGCGCCACAAAGATTTTCCGATTTGTCTTTATTATGCCATAAGAGCATTCCTACGCCGTGGCGGCAATCAGGGCACAATAAGGGAAAAAACAAAGAGAAAACCCTGGAACCATTGCAATTCCAAGGTCTTCTCTGGCGCGGAAGGAGGGATTTGAACCCTCGCGCCGGTTTTATCCAGCCTACTCCCTTAGCAGGGGAGCCCCTTCGGCCACTTGGGTACTTCCGCAGATCCGGATTCACTTTTGAAAAGTTGGCGGAGAGAGTGGGATTCGAACCCACGGGCACTTGCGCGCCGCCGGTTTTCAAGACCGGTTCCTTCAACCACTCGGACATCTCTCCACAGGAAGGCGCCGTCTCTTGAACACGCATAACATCATAGCATACCATCTCCCTCTTGTCAACAAAATTTTCCGCCGGGACGGGGAAATTTACCCCTTCCCCGTCCGGTACATCCGCCCCGCCTCCGGCGTCACGCCGTTCAGCCACAGCAGCTCCTCCACTGTTACGAACCAATAGCCCTCCTCCTGAAGCCGATCCACCACCCGCAGGGCCGCGTCCACCGACGTGGAATAGATATCGTGGAGCAGAATGATGCTGTTGGGCTCTACGCAGTCCAGAATCGCCCGGGTTACTTTTTCCGCGTCCCGGCTCTCCCAGTCCCGGGGGTCCACGCACCACTTCACCATGGGCACGCCAAGCTCCACCCCCTCCGCCACTTGGCCGTAGGGGGGCCGCAGCCAGTATTCCCCGCCCCCCAGCAGCGCCTCCAGCGCCGCTTCCGTCCGGGCCACCTCCTGGGCCGCCTCATCCGGGAGGATGCCGTCCAGCCGCTGGTGGCTCCAGGTGTGGTTTCCTATCTGGTGCCCCTCCTCCGCCATGCGGGCCACCAGCGCGGCGTTGTCTTCAATCTGCTGGCCGATGAGGAAAAAGGTGGCCTTGGCCCCCCGTTCCTTCAAACCGTCCAGCAGACGCTCCGTGGTGCCCCGCCGGGGGCCGTCGTCGAAGGTCAGGGCCACGTACTTCTCCCCCGCCGGAATCTCGGCTCCCCCGTCCGCGGGCATCGCCTCGCCGCCCGGCAGGCATAGGGCGGTCAGAAGGGCCAGTATGAAAATCGGGACAATCTTCTTCACCATCGCGCAGTTCCCCCTTATTTATCCGGGGTTAGTATGCGCAGCTCTCCGGGGAATTTTATTGGAAAAATCACGAAAAGAAAGAGCGCTTTGTCATGAGCCTAGGTTCTCATGACAAAGCGCTCTTATACGTGCTCTTACACCAGCTCAATCACCGCGGTCTCCGCGGCGTCGCCACGGCGGATGCCGGTGCGGATGATGCGGGTATAGCCGCCGTTGCGCTCCGCGTAGGTGGGCGCGATTTCCTTGAACAGCTTCTTGCAGACATCCTCCCGGGTGATGAAGCTCATGGCCTGCCGGTAGGCGGCCAGGTCGCTCTTCTTGCCCAGGGTAATCATTTTCTCAGCCAGGGGCTTGATCTCCTTGGCCCGGGTGACGGTGGTCTCCATCTTCCCGTGATCCAGGAAATCCGTGACCTGCTGACGCAGCATGGCTCTGCGCTGGTCAGAGGTCTTGCCGAGCTTACGAGGCATTTCGGTTTCCTCCTTACTTGTTATGGTTTCTCCTTCGCTCTCCGGCGGGGACGGTCAATTATTCTCCTCGTCGGCCAGGTGCAGGCCCATCATGGCCAGCTTGTTGATGACCTCCTCCAGGGACTTGCGTCCCAGGTTGCGGACCTTCATCATCTCGTCCTCGGTCTTGGAAATCAAGTCCTCCACCGTGTTGATGTTGGCCCGCTTCAGGCAGTTGAAGCTCCGGACGCTGAGGTCCAGCTCCTCGATGGTCATCTCCAGCACCTTGTCCCGCTGGGCTTCCGCCTTCTCCACCACGGTGGGGCGGCTGCCGACGTTCTCACTCAGGTCGGTGAACAGCGTGAAATGGTCGCAGAGGATCTTTGCTCCCAGAGAGACGGCGTCCCGGGCGGAGATGGTGCCGTCCGTCCAGACCTCCAGCGTCAGCTTGTCAAAGTCGCTGGAAGCGCCCACGCGGGTGGGCTCCACGGTATAATTCACCTTGTACACCGGCGTGTAGATGGAATCTACCCCAATGGTCCCGATCACATTCTGCTGGGGCTTGTTGCGGTCGGCGGGGACATAGCCCCGGCCATGGGACAGGGTAATCTCCATGTTCAGAGACGCCCCGTTGTCCAGTGTGGCGATGTGCAGGTCCGGGTTCAGAACCTCCACCTCGCCGTCGGCCTTGATATCACCGGCGGTCACCACGCAGGGGCCCACCGCCTCGATATAGACCGTCTTCACCGAGTCGCTGTGGAGCTTGGTCAGGAGGCTCTTGATATTCAAGACGATCTCCGTCACATCTTCCTTCACGCCGGGAATGGTGGAAAACTCGTGCTGAACACCGGCGATTTTGATGGTAGTCGGCGCGGTGCCGGGCAGCGAGGAGAGCATGATCCGCCGCAGGGCGTTGCCCAGCGTCGTACCGTATCCCCGCTCCAGGGGTTCCACCACGTATTTGCCATAGGTTACATCACCAGGCGCTTCGCTGCATTCAATCTGGGGCTTTTCGATTTCGATCACGCAGTACCCTCCTTCATCTTCTCAACGGGCGGCGCAAGACGCCGCCTCTGGTTCGGCTCATTATCGAGGGTATCCTCCGCTTACTTGGAGTAGAGCTCGACGATCAGGTGCTCCTCCACGGGGATGTCGATATCCTCACGAGCGGGGAGGCGGGTCACGGTGCCCTTCAGGCCGTTCTTCTCCCGCTCCAGCCACGCGGGCAGGAGGAAGATGGGGGCGTCCTGGCCGGTGAGGCGCTTGAAGACCTCGGAGGAGCGGCTGCTTTCCGCCACTTCCACCACGTCGCCGGCCTTCACCTGGTAGGAGGGGATGTCGACCTTTTTGCCGTTGACGGTGAAATGCCCATGGTTCACCAGCTGACGGGCCTGACGGCGGGTCATGGCGAAGCCCATGCGGTACACCACGTTGTCCAGGCGGCGCTCCACATTGATAAGCAGGTTGTCGCCGGTCTTGCCGGGGGCAGCGGCGGCGGCCTCATAGTAGCTGTGGAACTGCTTTTCCAGGATGCCATAGATGAACTTGACCTTCTGCTTTTCGTTCAGCTGAATGCCATATTCGCTTTTCTTCTTCCGCATCTGGCCGCCGGGATTCCGGTTGGTCTCCTTTTTGGCGTACCCCATGACGGCGGGAGAGATGCCCAAAGCCTTGCAGCGCTTGGCGATGGGCTGCATATTCCTTGCCATATTGCTTCTTACCTCCTCTTTCGATCAGACGCGGCGGCGCTTCGGGGGGCGGCAGCCGTTGTGGGGGATGGGGGTGACGTCCTTGATCATCGTCACTTCCAGGCCCACGGCCTGCAGCGCCCGGATGGCGGCCTCACGGCCCTGGCCGGGTCCCTTGACGAACACTTCCACGGTCTTGAGCCCATGCTCCATGGCGGCGCGGGCGGCGGTCTCCGCCGCGGTCTGGGCCGCGAAGGGGGTGGACTTCTTGCTGCCCCGGAAGCCGAGGCCGCCGGAGGAGGCCCAGGAAATGGCGTTGCCCTGGGCGTCGGTGACGGTTACCATGGTATTGTTGAAGGAAGAACGGATATGGACCTGGCCACGCTCAATGTTCTTCCGCTCACGGCGGCGGCGGATGACTTTCTTTCCGCCGGATTTCTGTGCTGCCATACTGTTTCTCCCTCCTTACTTCTTCTTGTTGGCGATGGTCTTCTTGGGTCCCTTCCGGGTGCGGGCGTTGGTTTTGCTGCGCTGGCCCCGGACGGGAAGGCCCTTGCGGTGGCGCAGGCCGCGGTAGCAGCCGATTTCGCTGAGCCGCTTGATGTCCAGGGCGGTCTGCCGCCGGAGGTCGCCCTCGACGGTGTAGTCGTCAATGGCGTCACGGAGCTTTTGCTCGTCGGCGTCGGTCAGGTCCTTCACCCGGGTGTCGGGGTTCACGCCGGACTTCGCCAGGATGTCCTTGGCGCTCTTGCGTCCAATGCCGTAGATATAGGTGAGGCCGATTTCGATACGTTTATCCTTCGGCAGGTCAATACCGGCAATACGTGCCATACTTTTAAAGCACCTCCAATTTCAATTCTCAGCCCTGTCTCTGCTTGTGCTTCGGGTTCTCGCAAATGACCATAACACGGCCTTTGCGGCGGATAACCTTGCACTTTTCGCACATGGGCTTCACGGACGGTCTTACTTTCATAGTCTGCAACCATTCCTTTCAGCGGTTTACGTCGTTTGATGTCATTTGCTGCGCCAGGTGATCCGGCCCCGGGTCAGATCGTACGGGGACATCTCCACCGTGACCTTGTCGCCGGGCAGAATCCTGATGAAATTCATCCTCAGTTTCCCGGAAATATGCGCCAGAATCATGTGACCATTTCCAATGTCAACCTGGAACGTCGTGTTGGGCAGGGCCTCCACCACAACACCTTCCACTTCAATCATGTCGGATTTTGCCAAACGTTATCCCTCCTGGTCCGGCTGGATCGCCTCGCGGCAGGCCGCGAGCGTCCTGCGAAGCTCACTGTTGGTGATCTTCTCCTCGCTCTTGATCTTTTCGGCGAGGCGGGTCTCCTCCGCCGAGACGAAGAGCACATGCCTGCGCTTCTTCCGCTTCGGGGATTCCACCTTTCTCGATTTTCCGTCCGCCAGCAGGAGGTACTCTCCCTCCACCGCCAGGACGACAAAGAGCTTACCCTTGTCCCGCCCCGCGTTGGAGCGGACGATGTTTGATTTCGCAATCTCCATGCGTTCTCTCTCACCTGTTGTCAAATAGCGGGGGCCGTCAAAATTTCCGGCGCGCCATCGGTAATCAGGATCGTGTTTTCATAGTGGGCCGCCCACTTTCCGTCGGCGGTCTTCACCGTCCAGCCGTCGCTCAATTGAGTGATGGCGGCGGATCCGGCGTTGACCATGGGCTCGATGGCCAGGGTCATTCCCCGGAGAAGCCGGGGGCCGTGGCCTGGGCGGCCGTAATTTGGGATCTCCGGCGATTCGTGCATCTTGGCTCCCACGCCGTGGCCCACGTATTCCCGGACCACGGAAAAGCCGTTTTGCTCCACATAGGCCTGAACCGCCGCGGAGACGTCCTGAAGGCGCTGTCCCTCCCGGGCGAAGCGGATGCCCTCGAAGAAGCTCTGCCTGGTCACGTCGATCAGGCGCTGGGCCTCCGGGGAAATCCTTCCGCAGGGGAATGTCGCCGCGCAGTCTCCATGAAAGCCCCCGATGTACGCGCCCACGTCCACGCTGACGATATCGCCTTCCTGCAGGACCCGTTTTCCGGGGATGCCGTGGATGATTTCGTCGTTGACGCTGATGCAGGCGCTGGCTGGGTAGCCGTTGTAATGGAGAAAGGACGGGACCGCCCCCTGCTGGCGGATAAACCGCTCCACCGCGTCGTTGATCTCCTGGGTTGTCACGCCGGGCTTTACCATTTCCCCTGCCAAAGCACGGGCAGCCGCGGTAATTTTTCCACTCCGGCGCATCAAGTCGATCTCATGGGAGGATTTCAGGGTGATCATCCCGTCATCTCCCCAAAACGCGGAGGATCGCCTGGGTATTGGCTTCCACAGTCGGCTGGTTCTCCACCGTCTTCAGCAGGCCCCGCTCCGCGTAAAACGCCTTGAGGGGCTCCGTCTCCTTATGATAGACCTCGAGGCGGGACTTCACCGTCTCGGGGGCATCATCCTTGCGCTGAATCAATTTCCCGCCGCACTTGTCGCACACGCCCTCCGCCTTGGGGGGCACCGCCGCGACGTGGTAGCTGGCGCCGCAGTCCGGGCAGACCCGGCGGCCGCTCATGCGCTCCATAATCGTCTCGTCGCTGACCTCCAGGGAGACCACGGCGTCGAAGACGATTCCGGCTTTCTCCAGGGCCTCGGCCTGGGCGATGGTACGGGGCACCCCGTCCAGGATGTAGCCCCCGGCGCAGTCCGGCTCCTCCAGCCGCTCGGAGATGATGCCGATGATGACTTCATCGGGCACCAGCTGCCCCGCGTCCATAAAGGCCTTGGCCTTCAAGCCCGTGGGGGTGCCGTTCTTCACGGCGGCGCGGAGGATGTTGCCGGTGGAGATGGTGGGAATGTTCAGCTTTTCACACAGGATGTCGGCCTGTGTTCCCTTTCCGGCGCCCGGGGCGCCCAACAGGATCAATTTCATGGTTAACCCCTCCTGTATTCCGGGCGCGGGCGGAGCTCCACGGCCCCGCCCGGCGCCGGCATCCAATATTGTCTCTCGATTACTCCAGGAAGCCCTTGTACTGACGCATCAGCATCTGGGATTCCAGAGCCTTGACCGTCTCCAGCGCCACGCCCACCACGATGATGACGGAGGTGCCGCCGATGGCCACGGAGTTGTTGCCCAGGATGCGGCCGATGATCAGGGGGCAGATGGCCACGATGCCCAGGTAGATGGCGCCGAACAGGGTAATCTTATTCAGCACCTTGCGGATGAAGTCCACCGTGGGCTTGCCGGGACGGAAACCGGGGATAAAGCCGCCCTGCTTTTTCATGTTGTTGGCAATTTCCACGGGGTTGAACTGGATGCTGGAGTAGAAATAGGCAAAGCCGATAATCAAGATGAAATAGACCACCATATACATCACCGACTTCGTGTCGATGGCGTCATAGATGCTCCGGGATACGGTACCCTCGGCGGGGATGCCCACGAAGCTCCAGATGGTGATGGGCAAAGAGGCGATGCTCTGGGCGAAGATGACGGGCAGGACGCCGGCCATGCTCACCTTCATAGGCAGGTTGCTGCTCTGGCCGCCGTACATTTTCCGGCCCACCTGACGCTTGGCGTACTGCACGGGGATGCGGCGCTCGGCGTCGTTGATGAACACGATGAAGGCGATGAGGGCCAGGCCGCCCACTAAAAGCAGGATTACGCCCCAGGGAGGCATGGCGCTGTCCAGGAGCTGCTGGGCCTGGTCGGCGGTGTAGCCGGCCTCGGTCAGGCTCTCTGCGGTCATGGCGCCGCTGTTGATGGCGGACCACCGGCTCACGCCCTGGGCCATGCTGGAAATCATGCTGGGGACCCGGGAGACGATGCCCGCGAAGAGGATGATGGAAATGCCGTTGCCCACACCGAACTCGGTGACCTGCTCGCCCATCCACATGACAAAGGAGGAACCGGCGATGAAGGACACGATGATGACCAAAGCGGGCCAGATGCCCTCGGCCCCGGGGGCCAGGATGCCGTAGCGGTCCATCATGAAGTAATAGCCCACGGCCTGGAGAATGGCGATGGCCACGGTGGTGTAGCGGGTGATGGACTGGATTTTCTTCCGGCCCTCTTCGCCGCCGTCCTTGGCCAGATTTTCAAGGTAGGGGATGGCCACGGTGAGCAGCTGAATGATGATGGAGCTGTTGATATAGGGCTGAATGCTCAGGGCAAAGACCGTGGCGGTGGCGAAAGCGCCGCCGCTCATCACGTTGTACAGTCCCAGAATCGTGGCGCCCATGCCCCTGAGCTGGGCTTCCAGCTGGGCCACGTCGATATAGGGGACGGTGATGGCGTTGCCAATGCGGAAGATCAGCAGAATCAGCAGCGTGAAGACGATCTTCTTTTTCAGCTCGGGGATGGCCCAGGCTTTGCGAACGGTTTGGATCACGTTACTTCACCTCCGCCTTTCCGCCGGCTGCCTCGATGGCCTCCTTGGCAGACGCGGAAAAAGCGTTGGCCTTGACAGTGACCTTTTTGGTGAGCTTCCCGTTGCCCAGGACCTTGAAGCCGTACTCGCACTTGCTGAGGACGCCCTTTTCCAGCAGCGCCTCGGCGGTGACGGTGTCCCCGTCGCTGAACGCGTTCAGGGCGCTGAGGTTCACAACCTCCAGGGGTTTGGCGAAGATGTTGTTGAAGCCGCGCTTGGGGACCCGGCGGGCCAGAGGCATCTGGCCGCCTTCAAAGCCCACGCGGACCTTGCCGCCGGAGCGGGCCTTCTGACCCTTGTGGCCCCGGCCGCCGGTCTTTCCGTTGCCGCTGCCGGCGCCCCGGCCCTTGCGGTATGCCTGCCGGACGGAACCTTCGGCGGGAGACAGTTCGCTTAATTTCATGTTTGGCGCCTCCTTACTTCTCTTCGGTAACTTGCAGCAGATAGCCGATCTTCGCCACTTTTCCGCGGGTGGGATCGTTGTCGGGCTGCACGGTGACGTCACCGATTTTGCGCAGACCCAGGGAATGCGCGGTGGCAACCTGCTTTTCCAGGCGGCCGTTCAGGCTCTTGACGAGCTCAATCCTTAAGTTTGCCACGTTTGTTGCCTCCTTAACCCACGATGTCTTCGACGCTCTTCCCGCGGATGCGGGCAACCTCCTCGGGACCGCGCATGCTCTTGAGTCCCTGGAAGGCGGCGGCGACAACGTTGTTGGGGTTGTTGGACCGGAGGCTCTTGGCACGGATGTCCTTGATGCCCGCGGCCTCCACGACGGCGCGGACCGCGCCGCCGGCGATAACGCCGGTACCGGGGGCGGCGGGCTTCATCAGCACCCGGCCCGCGCCGGCTTCCCCGATGGTCTCATGGGGCAGGGTGGTGCCCGCCAGAGTCACAGTAATCATATTTTTCTTGGCGGCCTCGATGCCCTTGCGGATGGCCTCGGGAACTTCGGCGGCCTTGCCCAGGCCGTAGCCGACCTTGCCCTTGCCGTCGCCCACAACCACCAGGGCGGAGAACTTCATGACCCGGCCGCCCTTCACGGTCTTGGAAACGCGGTTCAGGTACACGACTTTTTCGATATACTCGCTCTGCTCTCTTTCAAATCTAGGCATTGAACGTTCCTCCCTCCTTAGAACTGCAGGCCGCCCTCGCGGGCGCCCTCGGCCAGGGCCTTCACACGGCCGTGATACAGGTAGCCGCCGCGGTCAAACACCACGGTTTCGATACCCTTGGCCTTGGCACGCTCGGCCACGAGCTTGCCCACGGCCTCCGCTGCGGCGACATTCCCGCCGTAGCCTTCGACGGCCTTATCCAGGGAGGAAGCGGAGACCAAGGTCACGCCGGCGACATCGTCGATGATTTGGGCGTAGATGTTGGCCTCGCTGCGGAACACGTTCAGGCGCGGCATCTCGGGAGTGCCGGAGATCTTGGCGCGCACCCTCTTGTGGCGCTTCATGCGCTGGGCGTTGGTATTGGGTCTTTTAATCATTTCGGCACACCTCCTTACTTCTTGGCGCCGGTCTTACCGACCTTGCGGCGGATGGTTTCATTGGTATACTTGATTCCCTTGCCCTTGTACGGCTCGGGCGGGCGCTTCTCGCGGACCTCGGCGGCAAACTGGCCCACGGCCTCCTTGTCGCAGCCGCGAATGATGATTTTATTGGGGGAGGGAACCTCGATGGTGATGCCCTCCACCTCCGAAACGATCACCTGATGGGAATAGCCCAGGTTCATGACCAGGTTGCTTCCCTCCTTGGCCACACGGTAGCCCACGCCGTTGACATCCAGCTCCTTGGCATAGCCGTCGGTCACGCCGACCACCATGTTGTGCAGGAGCGTGCGGGTCAGGCCGTGGAGGCTGCGGTGCAGCTTATCCTCGGAAGGACGCTTCACGGTGATCGTGGTGCCTTCCTGTTCAATGATCATCTCCGGGCGCAGCGCACGGGTCAGCTGGCCCTTGGGTCCCTTCACAGTGACCACATTACCCTCGGCGATGTTCACGGTCACGCCGGCGGGGACGGTAATGGGCATTCTGCCGATTCTAGACATTGTTCAATACCCTCCTTACCAGACGAACGCCAGGACTTCGCCGCCGACATGGAGCTCGCGGGCCTTCTTGTCGGTCATGACGCCCTTGGACGTGGAGATGATAGCGATGCCCAGGCCGCGGAGCACGCGAGGCAGCTCGTCGGCGCCCACGTAGACCCGAAGGCCCGGCTTGGAGACGCGGCGCAGGCCGGTGATGACCTTTTCCTTGCCCGCGTTGTACTTCAGGGTGATGTGAATCTTTCCCTGGGTGCCGTCGTCCACGATCTGGAAATTTTTGATATAGCCCTCGTCCAGCAGAATCTGAGCGATGCTCTTTTTCATGTTGGAAGCGGGGACATCCACGGTGTCGTGTTTCGCGCTGACGGCGTTGCGGATGCGGGTGAGCATATCCGCAACCGGATCGGTGATATGCATGGTGTAGTTCCTCCTATTTTAGAGTTGCGGTTTTAAAACCGCTGCGGTAGCGAGGTATCATGACCAATTGGGTTCCATCCCGATTGGCCATGACCTTTCGCTATCCGTTATCCCAAAGGCCCCATATCTAAGGCCTCTGTTCACAAAACAAGTCCGGGGTTCTTAGAAAGAAGCCTTGCGGACGCCGGGAATCTCGCCCTTATAGGCCAGCTCCCTAAAGCAGATACGGCACACGCCGTAGTCCCGGAGATACGCGTGGGGACGGCCGCAGAGCTTGCAGCGGTTGTACTTCCGGCTGGAGTACTTGGCGGGGCGCTGCTGCTTCAGAATCATGGATTTCTTAGCCATTCTTCTCTCCCTCCTTAGCGGGCGAAGGGCGCGCCGACCTGGGTGAGCAGGGCGCGGGCCTCTTCGTCGGTGTGCGCGGTGGTGCAGATGACCACGTCCATGCCCCGGATCTTGTCGATTTTATCATACTCGATCTCGGGGAAGATCAGCTGCTCCCGGATGCCCAGGGCGTAGTTGCCCCGGCCGTCGAAGGCGTTGGGGCTGATGCCCTGGAAGTCACGGACGCGGGGCAGGGCCACGTTAAAGAGGCGGTCCAGGAACTCCCACATCTTCTCGCCGCGGAGGGTGACCTTCGCGCCGATGGGCATATTTTCACGGAGCTTGAAGTTGGCGATGTTCTTCCGGGAACGGGTGATGATGGGCTTCTGGCCGGTGATCTGGGCCAGGTCCCGGACCACGTTGTCCAGAATCTTGACGTTTTCCTTGGCCTCGCCGCAGCCCACGTTTACGACCACCTTGTCGATTTTGGGAATCTGCATGACGCTCTTGTAGCCAAACTGCTTCATCAGGGCAGGAGCGACCTCAGAGGCGTACTTCGCCTTGAGGTTGGGCACTTTCTTATCAGCCATGTTTCACTCCTCCTCCCTTACAGCTCGGCGCCGCACTTCTTGCAGATGCGGACGCTGACGTTTTTCTCTTTGCCGGCCACGGTTTTCTTCTCTACCTTGTGGCCCACCCGGGTGGGCTTGCCGCACTTGGGGCAGACCACCTGGACCTTGCAGGCGTATATAGCGGCTTCCCGCTTGACGATGCCGCCCTCCTCGCCCTGACGGCGGGGCTTGATGTGGCAGGTGACCAGGTTCATGCCCTCCACCACGACTTTGTTCTCCTTCGGCAGGGTGGCAATGACCTTGCCCTGGTGGGTGCTCAGGTCCTTGTCCTTACCGCCGTCGCCGGAGAGCCGGACGACTGTGTCGCCCTTTTTGATATTCATAGACATGTCTTTGCCCTCCTCAAATCACTTCGGGAGCCAGGGACAGGATTTTCATGTAGTCCTTGTCCCGCAGCTCGCGGGCCACGGGCCCAAAGATGCGGGTGCCGCGGGGGTTCTTGTCGTCCTTAATGAGGACGGCGGCGTTGTCGTCGAACCGGACATAGGTTCCGTCGTTCCGGCGGATGCCCTTGGCGGAGCGGACGATGACGGCCTTGACCACTTCGCCCTTTTTCACGGTGCCGCCGGGGGCGGACTTGCGGACGGAGGCCACGATCACATCCCCGATGTTCCCGTATTTACGCTTGGAACCGCCCAGGACGCGGATGCACTTGATTTCCTTGGCGCCGGTGTTGTCGGCGACCTTCAGGAAGGTTTCCTGCTGAATCATGTCTCGACGCCTCCTTACTTCGCTTTCTCGATGATCTCAACCACGCGCCAGCGCTTGTCCTTGGACAGGGGGCGGGTCTCCATCACCTTTACCTTGTCGCCGATTCCGCAGCTGTTCTGCTCGTCGTGAGCTTTCAGCTTGTAGGTGCGGCCGACGATCTTCTTATACAGGGGGTGGGCCACCCGGTCCTCGATGGCGACCACGACGGTCTTGTCCATCTTGTCGGAGACCACCTTGCCAACCCGGGTCTTACGGGAGGAAGTTCTCTTCTCGTCCATGTTTCCTTACCTCCTTCTCACTGCTTGCCGGAAGCGGAGAGCTCCCGGAGCACGGTCTTGACTCGGGCAATGTCATGCTTGGTCTCCCGGATTTTCACGGGATTGTCCAGCTGGTTGGTGGCGTGCTGCATACGAAGGAAGAACAGGTCCTTCTTCAGCCCCGTCAGCTTCTCGTTCAGCTGCTCCGGGGTCATTTTGCGAATCTCACGAATTTCACTTGCCTTCATCTTACTCACCTGCTTCCTCGGCGCGGGCGATGACCTTGGTCTTGATGGGCAGCTTGTGGCTGGCCAGACGCAGGGCCTCGCGGGCAACTTCTTCCGACACGCCGGCGATCTCGAACATGACGCGGCCGGGCTTCACAACGGCAACCCAGAACTCGGGGGAACCCTTACCGGAACCCATGCGGGTCTCGGCGGGCTTCTTGGTCACGGGCTTGTCAGGGAAAATCTTGATCCAGACCTGTCCGCCGCGCTTGGTGTAACGGGTCATGGCGATACGGGCCGCCTCAATCTGGTTGCTGGTGATCCAGGCGGGCTCGGTGGCCACCAGACCATACTCGCCGTACGCCAGGGTGTTGCCACGGGTGGCCTTGCCGGTCATACGGCCGCGGTGCACACGGCGGTATTTGACTCTCTTCGGCATCAGCATTAGTTGCTTCCTCCTTCCTTGGGGGCCGCGGGAGCGGCGGGCGCTGCGGGAGCGGGACGGGCGGGGGCGCGGTTGAAGCCGCCCTGGGGACGGGGGCCGCCGCCGGCGCGGTTGA